>JBFIGS010000268.1:0-3774 GCA_041602195.1 Sediminicola sp.
GCCCCCTTCTCAAGCCTACACCCCCGGTAAGCTTATCAAGTAAGCCCCTTATCTTCCACAACCAATTTGCATAATACCAACCATTTTCACCTCCAATTTTCCAGATGTTTTCCAATACCTTTTCGGGATTTTCAACTTTTATCTGTTGATGGTCTTTGAGAACCCCAAATTTTGGGACCTGAATGAATTTTTGCAAATTTTTGTTCATTCTCCCACTTACCATACTATCTTTCCAACTGCTGACGACCAAGTTTTGCTCTATTTTGACAAATGCCATTTCAATGGCCTCTATATAAGTATGGGGCGTTATCCCTAGTATCTGTTGAAGGCGATCGTCTTTTGCCACAACTTCCATCTTCATGCTATCTACAAGGTTCATAGCCAATTTATAGGAGGTGGAGGTTACAAAATACAACCAATAGGATGAAAGTTTTGGAGTCATTACCGGGACGGTATAGATGGCAATTTTAATCCCCCTGACCTTGGCATATTGTTCTAGCATAGATTTATAGGTGAGCACTTCGGGACCCCCAATATCAAATGAGTCATTATAGGTTTTTTTATTTCCCAATACCCCTGTCAAAAATTGAATAACGTCCCTAATAGCGATTGGCTGGGTTTTGGTCAATACCCATTTTGGGGTAATCATTATGGGAAGCTTTTCACATAGGTCCCTTATGATCTCAAAAGAAGAGCTTCCAGATCCAACAATAATACCTGCTCTAAGAACCGTGAGGTTGTAACCTCCTTGGAACAATATATCTTCCACATTTTTTCGGGAACGCAGATGTTTGGACAAATCTTTGTCATTTACAATGCCGCTGAGATATATGACCTGCTCCACGTTGGTGTCCTTCATATATCGATTGAAAGTTTTTGCGGAGACAGCCTCTTTCTCATCAAAATCGGTAGTTGAAGAGCTCATGGAATGAATAAGATAGTATGCCGCATCTATATCGTCTGGCATCAAATTTGGTTTAAATTCGTCCAAAAAGTCAACCTCTACTATACTGATCTTGGATAGCGTTTCGGCATCTATGGACAACCGCTTTTGATCGCGTACAGCACAGACCACTTCATGTCCCTGGTCTAAAAGTTGTGGTAACAACCTCATGCCTATATATCCATTGGCACCTGTAAGTAATATCTTCATAGTATCTAATTATTGGTGTAGCCCTTCATTGATATTCTCTCTCCCAAACCGGGCACGCTGTGGTTGCTTAAAGATCTTCAATAGAGGTGGGAGCATTGTCCGCTTTATAATCCAAAATTTTACGGAAGTATTTTTGAATTGCCTTGGTATCCGATCTCACCTTGATGAAGTGGTGGTCCCTGAAGATGGAATATACCGCAAAATCACCCTTGTAAATGGTGAGTTTGTAATAGGGGATTACCAGTGCAAAGGTTTCCAACAAAGAACGGAACCTGACAATTATTCCTTTGGGCCTCATCTCAATATTGCAACTGTCCAGATTGTTGTCTAACAGCAAAAGGTCTCTGATCCCAGAGCTGGATTCGATAATAAATAATTTTGGGGAACCGATACCCTTTAAAGCGAAACGCTCTTTTAAGGTAAAAGGTTTGCCGACTTCTTCATCTACTTTTCTTGTGATTTCTTTGTTGTTGTAGGATACGTTTACAAGCATGTTGATTTTAGCAATTTTTTATTTTAAGTTACTTTTCATAGTTACTTCTAAAGTTAAGGAAATCTTCAATTATAAGGGCTGCGTTGGTGATATAATCAGTGAGAAAGAATAAAAATGCGTAGTTTTGCAGCTTTAAAAGCCAAGATCTAATGAACATTCAAGAAGTCTTAACCCTAAAGGTAAAAGAAGCAGTTGACACTATTTACAAGGTGGATCTGCCAGAGGTGGAATTTCAACCTACCAGAAAGGATTTTGAGGGGGATATTACGGTTGTTATTTTCCCCATGTTACGTACGGTGAAGGGGAATCCAGTTCAAATTGGGGAGCAGATCGGTCAGTTTCTAAAGGATCATGTTGTAGAAGTGGATGACTTTAATGTGGTAAAGGGATTTTTGAACATTACGATTAGCTATAGCTATTATCTCAATTTCTTTAATGAAATTAAGGACGATCAGCATTTTGGATATGTTGAGCAAAAGGACCCAGATGCGGTAATGGTGGAATATTCATCTCCAAATACCAACAAGCCGTTACATCTTGGACATATTAGAAACAACCTATTGGGCTATTCCGTTGCTGAAATCATTAAGGCATCTGGGAAAAAGGTATATAAAACCCAAATTATCAACGATAGGGGTATACATATTTGTAAGAGCATGCTGGCATGGCAACGTTTTGGTCATGGTGAAACCCCGGAGAGTGCTCAATTAAAAGGGGATAAATTTGTAGGGAACTATTATGTTGCCTTCGATAAGGCCTATAAGGAAGAGATTGCAGCCATGGTTGCTGAGGGTGTAGATAAGAAGGTGGCAGAAAAGGAAGCACCAATACTATTAGATGCTCAAGAAATGCTCCGCAAATGGGAGTCTGGGGATGAGGAAGTCGTTGCACTTTGGCAAACCATGAACCAATGGGTCTATAAAGGTTTTGAAGTAACCTATAGTAATTTAGGAGTCGATTTTGACCAATATTATTATGAAAGTGATACCTATTTGTTGGGGAAGGATGTGGTTGAAGACGGACTAAAAAAAGGAGTTTTTTACAGAAAAGAGGATAGCAGTGTTTGGATAGATCTTACCGATGAAGGGCTGGATGAAAAAATAGTATTGCGGTCAGACGGTACCGCCGTTTATATGACCCAAGATATAGGAACAGCCATTCAAAGGGTAAAGGACAATCCAGATGTCAAAGGGATGGTCTATACCGTAGGGAATGAGCAGGATTACCATTTTAAGGTCCTCTTCCTTATTTTGAAAAAATTGGGATTTGATTGGGCCGAAAACCTGTACCACCTAAGTTATGGAATGGTGGACCTTCCCAGTGGAAAAATGAAGAGTAGGGAAGGAACTGTAGTGGATGCAGATGACCTAATGGATGATATGACCAGAACGGCTGCAGAGATCTCGGAAGAATTGGGAAAATTGGAGGATTATTCTGAAGGGGAAAAACAAGAACTCTATAAAATCATTGGCTTAGGTGCCTTGAAATATTATATTTTAAAGGTAGATCCTAAAAAGCGTATTCTCTTCAATCCAGAGGAATCTGTGGATTTTCAGGGGAATACCGGGCCTTTTATACAATATACCTATGCACGGATTCAATCTATCTTAAGAAAGGCTGTGGATACCAATGTATCTATTTCGGGCAAAGTAGAAACTTCTGAGATAGAGCTTCATGAGAAGGAGAAAGAATTGTTGAAGCAATTGCAGATATATCCGGATACCATACAATTGGCAGCAACAAATTTTAGTCCAGCTTTAATTGCCAACTACACGTACGATCTTGTTAAGGGATTTAATTCCTTCTATCAGAATGTTTCAATTTTAGGCGAGGAAGATGAACAAAAAAAAATGCTTAGGGTTCAATTGGCCAAGAAGGTGGGGGATGTTATTCAATCGGCCTTTAAGTTATTGGGAATAGAAGTACCTGAAAGAATGTAGAGTTAGATATGATTTAGAAATAAAAAAGACCGCTATAAGCGGTCTTTTTCATGTTTAGCGTACGCTAAATTTATGCTTCTGATGATTTGGATACTGCCAGACCATATACTACAAGGCCAAAGCCAATTTTGTTGATAGCATCACCTATGTTATAAATAACATCAAGGTCTAAACCTCCGAAGATACCA
>JBFIGS010000269.1:0-3729 GCA_041602195.1 Sediminicola sp.
AAACCGATAGCTCCAATAGGTGTAGGCAATTTCATTTGGATGAAGTTTTCGAAACGTATCCACAAATCCAGCGGCACTAACATTGTCCATACCATCTATTTCTATTTGGGTATACCCTGCCGTTTTATTGTAATTGGCCTTATCATTTTTTAGGTCTATTGGCCTATGTGCAACATTAAAATCCCCACAAACCACCACCGGTTTTTTCTTTTCCAGGGCTATCAGGTATTTTAAAAATGCGGCATCCCACTGTTGTCGATAGTTTAATCGTTCCAGTTTTTGACCCGAATTTGGTACGTAAACGTTGACCACATAGAAATTGTCATATTCTGCGCAGAGGACCCTTCCTTCCTTATCGTGTTCCTCAACCCCAATGTCCATGGTAACGGCCAAAGGTTTTTCTTTGCTCAATATGGCAGTTCCCGAGTATCCTTTTTGGTCCGCAGAATTGGTATATATATGATATTGGGATAATTCGGAAATGGTTTTTTCCACTTCCAAATCTTGGGCCTTGGTTTCTTGAAGACAAAGAATATCGGGATCTAGGCTGTTGACCGATTTAAAAAAATCTTTTTTTGCAATGGCCCTTATACCATTGACATTCCAGGAAATGAGCTTCATATATGATTTTTAAGGACCATTAAAGATAGGCTTTTGTTCTATATTTTTTATTAAATTGAACCTAAAGGCCCGTTGTGGTCAAGGGTGTCAATTAGTGCTGATCCCAAGCCTTGGATATGCAGTTTGTTGAAAAGGAAGTGGTTTATTAAGAAATGGATAGATTCCTATCTGCCATAAATCTTTTTATGGAGGAAATAAGATCATTAAGCTCGGAAGGCTTTACAATATAATCATAGGCTCCGAGTTCCAATCCCTTGATAATTTCTTTCTTCTCGCTTTTGGCACTGAAAAAGATAAGGGGAATGGTTTTGAATTTTGGATGGGCACCCAATTTTTTCAATACTTCAAATCCGTCCATTTCTGGCATCAGAATGTCACATACAATGAGGTCTGGAACATATTGAACCACCTTTTCATAACCTTCCTTTCCATTGGATGCAGTTATGACATGAAAGCCCTCCAACTCCAGTAACTCAGCTGTGTTTTCACGAATGGCATTACAATCGTCTATGATTAAAATGGTAACCATGGTAAAGGGTTATTATAGTTTTTGCTAAGATACTTTTATAGGGGAAGTAACTTAAAAGTAATAAATTTCTCGCAAATACTAAGGGTTAACCCAATATATATGTATTAGAGGTATACGAACGGGATAGGAATTGTAAATAACGGTTTTTTAATTTTTCAAATCACGTGCCCAATAGGACATGGCCAAATATGTAAGTTCTAGGGAATAAAAGGGTGCCTTGAAATGTTTTTAAAGTTGTACCGTAAAAGTGCTGCCTTTATTTTCTTGGCTGGTAAACTCAATAGAACCCTTAAGTAGATCCAAATAGCGTTCAACAATACTGAGCCCCAATCCTGTACCCGGGATGTCCTCGGCATTTTTGGCTCTAAAGAAGCGTTTGAACAAGAATTGTGAATCCTCCTCTGGGATACCAATACCCTGGTCCTTGATCTTTAATGTTAAAGAGCCATTATTTTCAACTGTGGTCAATTCTATATCCTTTTCAGAATATTTAATGGCATTGGATAAAAGATTGAGAAGAATGTTACGGAAAATTTTCTTGTCCTGGGTCGTATTTCTTTGGCCACTATGTGTATATGAAATTTTTTGATCCTCCTTTAGCATGACTTCCATTTCCCCTATGGTAATGTTAATGAAATCGGGAAGATCAAAGGTTTCTTTATTTACCCTGACAATTCCTTTTTCCAATTTATCCAAGGAAAGGAAATCATCTAAAATACTGATGAAATGGGTAATGGAAGACTTAATGCGGTTGAAGTGTTTTTTCTGTTTTTCAAATTGACCCAGGGCGCCGTATTTCTCGATTAGGATGATGGAAGACAGCACTATGGTGATAGGGGTGCGAAGCTCGTGGGAGGCAATGGAAACAAAGGAACTCTTCATTTCACTGATCTGTTTTTCATTTTCCAGGGCATCACTAAGTTCTTTGGTGCGCTCTCCAACCATCGTTTCCAGTTCTTCCATATAACGCTGTTTGGTAACCTCTTCTTTTTTTCGTTGGGTAATATCCTCCCCGGAAGATAAAGTGCCTATTTGATTGCCCCTGTTATCCAATAGAGCTATGTTGGTCCAACCCATTAGACGCTTTTCACCATTCTTACATTTTACAAAATTTTCAACATAGGGTTTTAGCAACAGCTTATTGTTTTGGAAACTTTCATCGGTAGGGTCAACTTTAGTGTCATCATGACCTATTACAAAGTTTTTGAACCAATTTTCGCCTAGGATCTCCACCCTTTTATAGCCCAATAATTCACAACCTTTTTGGTTGATCATCTGTACGTTATGATCAGAATCTATCAATAAGAAAACTACAGGGGCCAAATCCAAATACCGCTGAATTTTCTCTTTTTCCAATTGCAGCTCGTCGTGTTGTTTTTTTATGGCCGCTGCTGCTTTAAGTTCTGTAATGTCCTGTAAGGAAATTCTACAAGTATCGCTACTTTTAGAATAATTAGGTATCGTCCCCTGAAGCAAGGCTGTGAACGTACTGTTTTTCCTGTCTTTCATTATAAGCTCAAAGGAAGGCAGGTTTCCATTTTTGAAGGCCTCATTTAAATTAAGAAACAACTTAATGGATTGCCCACTGCTCATGTAGGCAGATAAAGGCTTGCCTATTAATAAGGAACGCTCCAGACCCAGAAGTGTACATGCGGTAAGATTGATGTTTTTTATGACCCCTTTTTTATCCACGACCAAATAACCGACCGGAGCAAAATCAAATAGATCTGTATATTGGTCGCGCAACTCTTCCAAACGATGCTGGGTCTCCCTCAATTCCTGGTTTTGCATTTCCAATTCCAATTG
Organism: Sediminicola sp.; assembly: GCA_041602195.1. Taxonomy (GTDB): domain Bacteria; phylum Bacteroidota; class Bacteroidia; order Flavobacteriales; family Flavobacteriaceae; genus Sediminicola. The sequence continues at coordinate 2,957 of JBFIGS010000269.1, forward strand.
GTGAACTTCCAGTTCATGCATCAAAACCTTGGCCTTTTCTAATGTAAGGTCCTTGGACAGGGTACTGGATTGCCGCAACTTCGCTTCTGCTTTGCTGCGTAATTCATCGTTTTTTGGATGGTCTTTATTATCCATTATTTTTTATCTCCATTAAAATCTAAAAGTTGATTTTCGGCAACTTTCAAATCTGTTATGTCCATTGAGGTACATGCAATACCTGAAATTTTCCCATTGGCCATTACTGGTCGGACCAAAAGGTCAAAATACCTGATGCCTCCCCCGATTTTTAAAGCAATGATATCCCTACTGGGCTTTCCTGAATCCAGAACTTTCTTTTTCGTATTAGAGAGCAATAAGGAGTCCTCCTTATTAAAAAAATCCTCATCCTTCTTGCCTATCATGCTCCTAAATTCAAAATCTGGATGTACATGGGCCACGCTGGTATAAACGAGATCCTTGTTTTGGGTGTAGACTACTATCTTGGTCATTTCCAACAGATGGTCAAAATTTTCCTTTATTTCCCTTAATTCTTCCGCCAGCCTTTTTTCCTCCGAGATATCCACAAAGGTGATCACTACTCCTTCAATTACGTTTTCGGAAGTTCGGTAGGGCATAATCTGCATCAAATACCAAATGCCATCTACACTTTTTACTGATTTTGAAATAGGAGAGAGCTTATCAAGAACTTTTTTTACATCCCCAACGATGCCGTCATAGATCAGGTTGCTGGACAAATGTTCTATAGGGCGTCCCACATCGCTCTGTATAAGATT
>JBFIGS010000270.1:0-3719 GCA_041602195.1 Sediminicola sp.
AAGGTCAAACCCGAATATTCTAAAACCGATTTGTTGAAATAATTTAGTTCGCCTTTAGGATCGGACGTCCATACATGCTGAGCCATCGAATCAGCCAGCAGTCGAAACTTTTGCTCCCGTTCCAATAATTGGTTCTGAAAGTTTTTTTCTTCTGTAATGTCCCGCATGGTTCCAATGACCCGCTCTGGTTCATTCCGACTATTATAAAACACCTTTCCTTTTGATTCTACCCAATGAATGGTGTTGTCTTTCCATAGTATTCTACCTTCGTATTGAAGAATTCCGGTACGAAACGATTCTTCAATGGCCTTTTCCCTTAAGGTCTGGTCATCTGGGTGGAAATAAGAGGAAGGCTCTAAATTTTCTTCATTATTTCCATCTAAAAGACCAAAAATTTCTTTGCAGCGCTTAGAGGTAATGGTTTTTTTAGTTCTTAAGTTATGTTCCCAAATCCCTAGTTCACTGGCATTTATAACGATGTTTAGTCGTTCTTCGTTCTCCTCTATTTTACGGAAGGCACTTATAACATCCTGTTCAGCTTTTTTACGTTCTGTTATATCTCTGGCAATAGCAAATAATAATGGTTCTCCATTTTGTTGGATACTTCCAATACTTATCTCTACCGGATAAATAAGGCCATTTTTGTTTTTATGAAGGGTTTCAAAAGGAGGTATGTTTTGTTCTTTTGAAAGCTGAAACATCTCACGGAATTTTTCTTCATTATAGATGGGGTCTAGATCAGGCACCCTCAAGTGCTTTATTTCTTGCGCTGTGTATCCCCATTTCTGAAATGCCATTTCGTTCAGATAAACAAAACGCCCCTCTTCATTCATCAGTATGAAGGGATCACCTGCCGTATCGGCCATAAACTTAAACAGTTTTATCTCTTCCAGGGCAGCATCTACCTTTTGTTTGGCCTCGAGCAGTTCGGTTACTTCAGCAGCCGTATTCATTACACCGTACTCATTTCCAAAAGCATCGGATAATGGTGTGAAACTGTAATTAAAATAGTGGGATTTTAAAATTCCATTTTTAAGGAGATCCACTTTTTGATTCTTGGCGTGAAATGGAATTCCTGATGTAAGGACTTCCTTTACCTGCTCAAAAATTTGCTGACCTTCTAGCTCTGGTAAAATATCGGTATATAACTTTCCTATGACATTATTTCCTTTGCCCCAAACCTCCATTATGGATTGGTTGGCCAGCGTAATTCGCATTTCCTCCCCGGTATAGACGGCAATTGGAAAAGGTGCATTTTCAACCAAAGTGCGTATACTTTGTTCGCTTTCTTCAATTTTTTGTCGCGCAATCACCTGCTCGGTAACATCCTCTAAGGTTCCATTTAGGCGGTAGGCAATTTTATTTTCATTAAACCATGCCGTGCCTTTGGCATGAACTATGATTTCATTTTTAGAATTAGGATTAATAATTGTGTACTCCACATCATACTTTCCTCCTGAAGAAAAGTCCAATGCCTTTTGAATAGCGTTGGTTAATTTGGTCAGGTCCTTATCTGCAACGACTTTAAGGGCATCTGAAAGTTCAATTTGTTCATCTGGGGATAATCCAAACCATTGCTTTAACCTGTCGTTTGCGGAGAATTTATTGGTAAGCGGATTATAATCAAAGGTTCCTAGTTGTGCGGCCTCAATAGCAAAGAGTAACTCATTTTTACTTTCCGTTAGTTCAATTTCTGCGTTCTTTTTATTCGTCGTTTCAATTACGGTAACCAAAACACCTCCTACTTCCCCATTATTCATTCTTATGGGACTATAGGCGAAATCGAAATAACAGGTCTCCAAAAAGCCATTTCTGTCGAGCTCCAACATATAATCTGAGAAACCAACGGGTACACCGTCCATCACCCCATCAAACATGGATTCGATGATGTGCCATATTTCCGAAAAAGTCTCCTTAGAGCTGATTCCTAAGGCTTGTGGATGTTTTGTAGTTCCTAAAATTGGGCGATAGCCATCATTATATATCTGAGTATATTCCTTACCCCAGGCAATATACATTCCAAAAGGATTTTCCAACATCACAGAAACCATGGTGCGTAAACTTTGAGGCCAGTTTTCTGGATCGCCCAATGGGGTTTTGTCCCAATCTTTATTCCGAATGAGTTCTCCCATTTCTCCACCACCTCTCAAGAAATAATGCTCTGTGTTTTTACTTTTCATTGATAAGCTTATTTAAGGAAGAAGTATAAATTCTTCCCTACTGGGATGTTTGGAATTAGTAGTATGCGTTAGTGTTATAGCTTCAAAAATCACCTTTTTTAAGGCTGAAAAATCGCCAGGCTTTCGGATATAATAGGTGGCCCCTTTTTCATATAATGAATCCACAACATCTAAATCAAGTGAGGTTGAGAATATGATTATTGGAAGATACTTAAATGCTTCATTTAATTTTATCTCGGTCAAGCACTCAATTCCTGATTTACGCGGCATGTTCAGATCAAGAAAAAGAGCGTCAGGTAAATTACTTGAATTTAGTGATAATAAATGCATAAGCTGAACTCCGTCATTTACGGTTGAAAGCGATGCGTCTAGGGGCAATTCTTCCAGCGCCTCCTTGAAAAAAAGGCAATCATCCATATCGTCATCGGCAAGTAAGAGATTGTATTGTATTTCCTTCATCACGTAAAGTTAGTTTTTTAAATAAGTTACAAAATTGATACCCCGTGAAAAATAAGGATGCCAGATATTCATATTCAATCAGCATGTTTAGTATCGCATATAATGTATTTTCAATAGGACAACCAATAGACAATTACGCATCAAATTGTCAACCAGCACTAAGATAGGGAATCGAAGGGATTTACTTAATGCAAATTTCGGGCAATTACCTATACAAAATACATCTATTTTTCTCATTGACCATGGTTGAAAAATAAGCCAATTACCACGTATCATTGATCAAACCCTTAACTTTATGATAAACCCTGGATTTATGAACGACAAGCAGGAAGTGATAGGGCTAAAAAAGCAACTCGGTACAATTCAAATTCTATTGTACGGAGTTGGAACCATGTTGGGGGCGGGTATTTATGTGCTGGTGGGAAAAGTAGCGGGATATGCCGGATCACTGGCTCCGCTTTCTTTCCTAATTGCTGGGGTATTGGCAGGGTTGACCGCTTATTCCTATTCCCTTCTTGCTCCGCGATTTCCGAAAAGCGGAGGGGAAATTGTCTATGTGAAAAATGCATTCAACTCTAAGCGATTGGCCACCATGGTTGGCTGGGGGGTAATTTTCACTGGGTTCATTTCAGCTGCCGCCATTATCAAAGGATTTGTTGGATACCTGGACGTGTTCATAGAAATCCCCGATGCCTTGGTCATCATCGTTAGCATGACGGTCCTTTGTATGCTTGCCATATGGGGTATTGGAGAGTCCTTGAATGTAATAGGGTTCATCACACTGATCGAGGTTGGTGGACTCCTATTTGTCATCTTTGTGGCTGACATCGATGCAGGGAAATTTACTTCGCATTTTTCTGAAATGTTCATAAGCGCACCAGGCTATGATGTATTAGCAGTGTTCCAAGGCGCGTTCTTGGCTTTCTATGCTTTTGTTGGGTTCGAAGACTTGGCAAATGTAGCCGAGGAGGCCAAAGACCCTAAAAAGAGCATGCCTGTGGCCATTATGGGCAGTTTATTCATCGCATTGACCCTCTACGTAGCTGTAGCCGTTGTAGCCGTAATATCCTTACCGCTGAC
>JBFIGS010000271.1:0-3702 GCA_041602195.1 Sediminicola sp.
ATTGCAGAAAGCAATATTATCTTGGGGCTGAATATCCCTAACTATCCTGAAAAACCTGCTTCGGACAAACAGTCCGGACTGGAAATTGGGGAAGACCAACCTTCGTTTACGCCATTCCATGCCTGGGGTCCCGATAAAGGCACCAAAACCTGTCCCGTTTGCAAATACGGGCGTTACCATGGTATTGTCTTTTTCGTTGGCAACAAACCCAATTGGCAGGACATCAAAAAATGGTTGACCTATTTGGAACAGGAAAGCCGTAATAGAAGCAAATACTTAAAAGCCTATTTTGTCTATGGAAACGACAACGGTTATTCTAAGGAAAAAAGAATGAAGGAACTGGAAGAAGTGGGCAAGGAACTGAAGCTGGAACATTTGGCACTTACGTTTGTACCCTCCTTTTCGGATATGGGCAGTGAGATACACCTCAACAAATTGGATCCCCAAGTGGAAAATACCTTTATCATATACAAATACCGAACTATTATAGATAAATACGTGGACCTCAAACCCACAGCAGAGAATTTCCTAAAGGTATCAGAAACCCTGGACGCCACTACCAATGACTACTTTGATCTGCCCGTTCCTAAGCACGACTGATACGCCAGAGCTATCACGGGCGCTGTTCACAAGTCTAAAACACCAACAATTCCCCCTGCCCCTCTGTTAATAACTTGGTGCAAAATCATAGATTTCTATCTAAGAAAATGAGGTCATATGCTCTATCTTGCTGTCTGATTATCAATTACCTAAAGATTTACATAGTAACTTTATACGAACGTTAGAAATACTAATTATGAAATACAAAGCTCCCTTTTTTATAGTTCTCCTTGTAGTTTTCCTCCAAGGAAATTACTTGTTTGGTCAGGTCTATGCCCGAAACGGCATGGTTGCTTCAAGTAGTAAAATAGCTTCCCAAGTTGGGGTGGATATTTTAAAAAAAGGAGGAAATGCCATTGATGCTTCTGTCGCAACGGCATTTGCCTTAGCCGTTACCCATCCGTCAGCCGGGAATATTGGAGGTGGAGGTTTTTTGGTATTTATGAATTCTTCAGGATCAACTACCACTATTGACTTTAGGGAAAAAGCACCACTAAATGCATCTCCAAATATGTTTCTTGATGATGCAGGGAATCTTCCAAAAGGAATGAATCTCTACGGAATGGAGTCGAATATCAATCACATTGGCGCTAAATCGGTGGGAGTGCCTGGAACAGTGGCCGGACTGTATCTTGCGCATCAAAAATATGGGAGTCTACCGTGGGTAGATTTGATTCAACCCGCTATTGATATAGCCAAAAATGGTTTCCCGCTTACCTGGGACCTTTTTAATGCGGCCACATTTTTTGAAACCAACTCCCCTGTTCCTTTTCTGAAAAATTACTTTAAAAATGCCAATGGTGAACCCACACAGTTCGGAGAATTGTGGAAACAACCTGAGCTGGCCAATACCTTAACGGAAATCCGGGATCATGGTCAAGATGGTTTTTACAAAGGGGCTGTTGCCAAAGAGATTGTCCGGTTTATGAAAGAAAATGGAGGTCTTATTTCCCTAAAAGACCTTGAGCGCTACACGGCCATAGAAAGGAAACCGATTAAAGGGACTTTTAAAGGTTACGATATCTATTCCATGCCGCCACCAAGTTCAGGGGGCGTGGCACTCATAGAAATGATGAACCTCATGGAATTGGCCCACCTGGATTCCATAGAATTCAATTCTGCGGCATACGTGCATTTGATAGCCGAAGCTATGCGAAGGGCTTTTGCCGATAGAGCAGAACATTTAGGGGATTCTGATTTTAATTTAGATACCCCCTTGGATAAACTGACATCCAAATCATTTGCCCAAACCCGTTTCGAAAACATTGATATGTCAAAAGCCTCTATAAGTGACACAACCAAATTTGGGCAGATGTACGATGGAAGTAGCACCACTCACTTTTCAGTGATGGATAAAGATGGTAACGCTGTGTCCCTAACCTACACCTTGGAACATTCATATGGTTCAGGAATGGGTGCTGAGAAGCTTGGCTTTATTTTCAATAATGAAATGGGCGACTTTAATCCCCAACCCGGTTTTACCACAACTTCGGGCCAAATTGGAACAGATCCCAACCTAATCCAACCCGAAAAGAGAATGCTTTCCAGCATGACACCTACCATAGTGGCAAAAGATGGGAAACCCTATCTAATTATTGGAAGCCCCGGAGGAAGAACCATTATCAATACTGTGTTTCAGACGGTGCTGAATGTTCTAGCCTACGATATGCAGGTAGATAAGGCGATAGAGGCTATGAAAATTCATCACCAGTGGTTGCCCGATCAAATCGAATATGAAAGTACACTGCTATCGCCAGATACCCGTAAGGTCCTAGAGGACATGAATCACACCTTGGTTCCTGTAAATTCATTGGGTACCCTAATGGGAATTCAACTAGACGCAAAAAATAATATCATGATTGGCGCTTCTGACTCTTCAAGTCCGGACGGGGCTGCCATTGGCTATTAACATATTCATCAAAAAAGAATCGTTAATATGTCCGGTATTATTAAAACCGTCGCAAGTAATCCATACAATAGCACTGTTAAGTAATGAATCTAAAGCAATCCATACTATTCCTTATTTTCCTCCAGGTATCAGTCTCCAGTTTCGGACAGACCAAAACACAAGGGGATGAAAAAATTAAAGTCTTGAATTTTGGAACGCCCCATTTAAGCATGACGTCGGACGCCAATGCTACCACCATTAATTTACAAGACCCTAAGGAGCAGGCCGATTTAAAAAAACTGGTCCAAAAAATAGCGGAGTTTAAGCCTACGGTGATTTTTTTGGAGATGGATGCCAATAACAATGAATACATCTGGGAGTCCTATGAAAATTATATCGTAGACCAAACGAAAAAAATGAATTATTCCGAGGAACTTAATGCCATAGGACTTGAAGTTGGCAGATTGAGCGGCACCAAAAGAATCTATGGCCTAGACAGCTCCTTAGACTTTGATTATCCAAGTCTGGTGGCATTGGCCAACAAAAATCCCAAGGATAGCTTATTTATTACCGAAATGATGGCTTCTTATGTAAAAGTCAATAGCCTCAAGTTACGCGAGCAATATATGGAATTAAACATGCCGGCCTATAAAAAGAGGACGTTCGACTTTTACAATTTTCTGGCAACGCAGCATTCCCAAAACAATTATGAGGGAGCCACGGAGATCGCAAAATTTTATGAACGGAATTTAAGGATGTACTCCAATCTGAATAGTGTTCCTCTAACAAAAGATGATAGGGTTTTTATCCTTACGGGAGCTACCCATACCGCCTACTTGGATATTTTTATAGGCAATAGCGAAAAATTTGAATTGGTGAACCCAGCTATCTATACGAATTTCGCGCAATAGTTTCTGGGAGTTACGAATTGAAAGAAGACCGTTAAAAGGTTCTTTTGGAATTGTAAAAATTGTCAAAAAATATTTCCGACTTTTTCTTGTGAAGTACCGCTATTTTGTACTTTTCCATGGTACAATTTACCATTACATGGATCAACTCATAGATTTCATCCTTCATACCGATGATGCCCTCATCTTCCTAGTGGCCGATAATATTTATAAGGCCTACCTTATCCTTTTTTTAATTATTATGCTGGAAACGGGGCTGATCGTTTTTCCTTTTTTACCAGGAGACGGATTGCTATTTTCTGCCGG
>JBFIGS010000272.1:0-3697 GCA_041602195.1 Sediminicola sp.
ATACAAATTGCCTTACGGTCTATCATGGCCTCCGTGAGGGTCTCACTTGAAGCGAAATGAAAATAGGTAAATACCACCTGTCCTTTTTGAATTAGGCCATACTCCTCTTTTATTGGCTCCTTTACCTTAACGATCATATCGCTCATGGCATAAACCTGTCCGATAGTATCCAATACAATGGCCCCCACCTGTTGGTAATCCGCATTAAAAAAACCACTCCCGTCGCCAGCACCTGATTGTACGTAGACCGTATGGTTATTTTTCACCAATTCGAAAACCCCTGCTGGTGTCATGCCCACCCTGCTTTCGTTATTTTTGATTTCTTTGGGAATACCGATTCTCATCTTTATATTTTTTGTATCACTAATAGGGAAAAAACAAAGCCTGTAGGCACAGAGCTTTATTCCTTCCCATCAATTATGATTATTAGAGTTTCAAAAATGGGACAAATAATCGACATTAAAAAAGAAAATGGTCTAAATAATAGGGGTTGCTTATGTATTTTTATCATTTTATCATAACACACCCCTATAAAATAGGGGGTGCTTTAAATTTATATTAAAATAAAACGATTTAAATATTAAATAATAGGGGGTCTACTTATATTTTAACTTTAGCAGGATTACTATCAACACCAACAGTCCCGTAACACTATTGGCCAATATAATGGATAAGCTTCCAATTTGGATTCCATAAACGAGCCACAGGATCACGCCCAGAAAAAAACTAAGGTACATGGTCAAAGAAATATCTTTGGTTGCTTTCTGCGTCCATGCCTTATAGACTTGTGGCACAAAAGAAGCCGTGGTCAATACAGCGGCAGCCAAGCCTATTATTTCAATTTGATCTATCATAATACCAGTATTAAAGATAATTCACCAGGAATCTACCTATTGGAACAAAAGCCAATAGATTGAACTATTCCCATTTAAACAGTTATGCGCCCCCTAAAAGAGGAAATTACCCCACAACGTTTACAATTTTCCCAGGAACTACAATTACTTTTTTAGGTGTGCGGCCTTGTAGTTGCTCTTGTGTTTTTTTATGGGCCATAACTGCGGACTCAATATCGGCTGCCGACATATCTGCGGGAAGCTCCATTTTAAAACGCATTTTTCCGTTGAAGGAGATAGGATATTCCTTACTGCTCTCTACTAAATATTTTCCTTCATATTTTGGAAATTCTGCAGTTGCGATTGACGCTTTGTGTCCCAATTTACTCCATAATTCCTCTGCTATATGAGGGGCATAGGGAGAAACCAAAATGGCCAAAGGCTCCAAGATGGACTTGCTGGTACATTTTTGGGAAGATAACTCATTAACGCAGATCATAAAACTGGATACCGAAGTGTTGAAAGAGAAATTCTCTATATCCTCCTCTACCTTTTTAATGGTCTTGTGCAATGTTTTAAGATTATCTGCAGTCGCCTCGTCATCCGTTACGTTGAATGCCCCTTCTTCGCCGGAATGAAAAAGTCGCCACATTTTTTTCAAAAAACTGTGGACACCGGTTATACCGGCCGTATTCCAAGGCTTGGACTGCTCCAAAGGTCCAAGGAACATTTCGTACAAACGCAAGGAATCTGCTCCAAAATCTTCGCATATACTATCTGGACTGACCACATTATATTTGGATTTGGACATTTTTTCAACCTCCCTACCAACAATATATACACCATCTTCCAAGAGGAATTTAGCTTCCTTAAAGTCGGCATAAAGTGGATTTTCCTTGAACTTTACCAAATCCAACTCATCCGAAGGATTCACCAAGGACACATCTACGTGAAGTGGTTGTACAGATCTGTCTCCTATTAAATTTTTTGATACCAAGGTATTTTCACCTTCAATCCTATAAATGAAGGCACTGGTGCCGGTGATCATCCCCTGATTGATGAGCTTCTTTGCAAATTCTTCTTTGGCTACCACCCCTTTGTCGAAAAGAAATTTTTGCCAAAAACGGGAATACAACAAATGCCCTGTGGCATGCTCACTTCCGCCTATATAAAGATCTACATCCTGCCAATAGTTAATGGCATCCTGTGAAAATATTTCATTTTCATTATTGGGATCCATATAACGGTTAAAATAGAAAGAGCTCCCCGCCCAACCTGGCATTGTATTCAGTTCCAATGGAAATACGGTCCTATGATCTATCATCTTATTGCTTACCACCGTGTGCTCCACCGTGTTCCATGCCCAAGTAGTGGCATTTCCCAAAGGCGGCTCCCCGGTTTCAGTTGGCAGGTATTTTTCAACTTTGGGCAATTCAATGGGCAGGTATTTTGACTCGATCATTTGAGGCATTCCTTCCACGTAATATACCGGGAATGGCTCTCCCCAATACCGCTGACGGCTAAATACGGCATCCCGCAATCTATAATTGATCTTCCCTTTACCCTGCTCCAATTTCTCCAATTCGTAAATGGCCAATTTAACCGCTTTTTTATAAGGTAGCCCGTTAAGAAAATCAGAGTTAGCAATAATGGTCTTTTCTTTATCTGCAAAAGCTTCTTCAGAGATATCGATCCCTTCAAAAATATTGGGAATAGGGATATTGAAATGTTTTGCAAAATCATAATCACGCTGATCCCCACATGGAACTGACATTACCGCTCCTGTTCCATAGCCCGCCAACACGTAATCCCCAATCCAAACCGGAACAGGCTCTTTCGTAAACGGATGTGAGGCATAGGCCCCTGTAAAAGCCCCTGAAATGGTCTTTACATCGGCCATACGATCACGCTCCGAACGTTTTGCGGTAGCTTCCACATAGGCCGCTACTTCCTTTTCTTGTTCAGGAGTCGTAATTAAGGACACCAATTCATGTTCTGGAGCCAAAGTCATAAAACTGGCGCCAAAAATTGTATCCGGCCTGGTCGTAAATACCTCAATTGGGTATGACTTCTTTACGTCCCCGGATGGAATTGTATGAAAGGTTACCGAAGCCCCCTCCGAACGGCCTATCCAATTTACCTGGGAATCTTTTAAAGGCTGTGGCCAGTCCACTTTTTGCAAATCGTCCAACAAACGTTGGGCATATGCAGATATTCTCATACTCCACTGGGTCATCTTTTTACGGATCACCGTGTGTCCGCCACGTTCAGACACCCCATTGACAATTTCGTCATTGGCCAAAACTGTTCCTAATGCGGGACACCAATTGACTTCCGTTTCAGCCAAATAGGTCAGCCTGTATTGCAATAAAATTTCTTGTTTTTTCTTCGGCGTAAATCCGCTCCATTGATCGGCTGTGAAGGCAACCACATCTTCATCACATACTGCCTTAACCCCGTTATTACCATCTTGCTCAAATAAGGCAATCAGTGTATCTATATCTTCAGCCTTATCGGCTTCCTTATTGTACCACGAATTAAAAAGTTGGATAAAAATCCACTGCGTCCATTTATAATAATCGGGATCAGAGGTACGCACCTCCCTACTCCAGTCGAACGAGAACCCTATTTTATCCAATTGCTCCCTATACCTTTTAATATTGGCAGCGGTGGTAATGGCCGGATGCTGTCCGGTCTGAATGGCATATTGCTCCGCTGGCAATCCAAAAGAATCATATCCCATAGGATGCAGTACATTAAAGCCCTTATGTCTTTTGTAACGGGCATATATATCACTTGCTATGTAACCTAGCGGATGTCCCACATGCAACCCGGCTCCAGATGGGTAGGGAAACATATCCAAC
>JBFIGS010000273.1:0-3693 GCA_041602195.1 Sediminicola sp.
ACCCATACTTACCATAAGGCCATATTTATGGGCTTCGTCCAAAACTTCCTTTACAGATTTTCTACCATTATCTGTTCGCCAGGTCCTAAAGGAATTGGCATTGTGTTCAGCTAAAGCCGCCACGTTTCCAAATTCCAAGCCTGCTCCTTTGATGTAAAACGGGTTTCCATCTACCAAAAGTTGGTATTTACCATTGGATTTTGTCACCTCCACCTTTGCCGGACCATCCTCTAATGCCTGTTGACTATCAGATTTCTTTGGGTCGCTTTTGCAGCCGATTAAAAAACATATACTTAGAACATATAGCAATTGCCTCATTATAAAAATCTATTTATTAATTAATAATTCTTCTACTTCCTCCAATGTCCTTCCTTTGGTTTCAATCACAAATTTGTACACGAAGATCACAGCACCAAGGGACAACAAGGCGTAAATGGCAAATGTAACTGTTGGTCCCAGATTTGAGAGTTCCCATGGAAAGACTTGTGTGACAGAAAAGCTTATCAAAGAGTTGAAAAAGCCCACCACTGAAATCGCAATTCCCTTAATCTTACTGGGGAATATTTCGGAGATCAATGTCCACATAACAGGTCCCAGGGATATGGCAAAAGAAGCTACATATAGCAAGATAGCGATTAATACAAGGGTGGCATTGATTGAGATGAAATTGGTAATTTCATTACGCTTGAATTCCAAAAACAATTCATCATCCAATTTGGCACTTACTTCTGTAAACAGAGCTGCCTGTCCGTCAAAGGATTTGCCTTTTAAATCTGAAAGGGCTACCATGATTTCCTTATTCCCTACTTTGCTTAATGTATCCTCATTAAAATTATAGGTTGCATTATTAAATGCAAAGGTTGCCATCAGTAAGGCTACAGTCATAAATGTTGTCCCGATAAGCAATAAAGGTTTCCTACCCAATTTATCTATCAACCAAATGGCCACAAAAGTGAATACGAGGTTGGTTAGTCCAACAACAATAGCTTGCAAAAAGGAAGAATCCGTAGAGCCTCCAGCCTGTTCAAAAATTGTTGGGGCATAATAGAATACGGCATTGATCCCTGTTATTTGTTGGAAAAATGCAATCCCCAAAGCAATGATCATGATGGTTGCATACTTGTGCTTAAAAATGTCGGACAATTTCCCTTTTTCTTCCTTTTTATCCAATCCCCTTTGTATCTCAGCCACGGTAGCTTCCGCGTACTCCTCTCCCCCAATTTTCATTAGGATCTTGCGCGCAAGTTTAAATTCATTCAATCGAATGATCAACCACCTTGGACTTTTAGGTACCGTAAAGAGGGCCAAAAAGTAGATAATGGCAGGAATAGCTTCCACTCCCAACATCCATCTCCAGCTTTCTCCCTCCATATTTACCAGGAAATAATTGGAGAAATATGCCACCGAAATACCTATAACGATGTTCAGCTGGTTAAAAGATACCAAGCTTCCCCTAAGTTTTGGCGGGGCGATTTCAGCGATATAGATAGGCGCGATCAAAATAGCCCCACCAATCCCTATACCTCCAATGATACGGGCTATGACGAATTCCGTATACCCAGTTGCCATTGCGGACCAAAGGGCCGAAATTGAAAAGAGGGCGGCTATAACGATCAAGAGGTTTTTTCTCCCGTACTTATCACTCAATGGGCCGGCCATTAAGTTACCTGCCATGGCACCAAACACCACACAGCCCACAGAGAAGCCCAGTTGCCATTCTGTCATTTGAAAGTAAATGGTAATCCCTTTGACGGCACCTGAAATCACGGCACTATCAAACCCCAACAAAAAACCACCCAAAGCAACTATTAAGCTGATTAAGATGGTATAGGATTTATTCATTTTAATGTTCACTTGTTTTTCCATTTTGGTTATTGTTAGGTTGGTTTTAGTATTCTAGTGCAAAATACATATAGTGTCTGATTAAAAAAAGTTTAAAAACGATAAGGCCTTGGATTGAAGACCTTACCGTTAGTAAAAAAACAAAACAAATCAAATTCTTATTGATATACCTTTATATAATCTATTTCCATGGTATCCTCAGTAAAGTTAGGATCGATAGTTCCACCTAAGGTTCCACCCATGGCAATGTTCATTATAAAAAAGAAATCACTGTTAAATGGCTTATCGGCATCATTCACAACTTGGTTGTGCACTGACTTATCATCCACGTAAAATTTTATTTCTTCCGCTGTCCATTCCATTGTATAGGTATGGAAGTCGGTAGTGGAAGTGGTCAGGGAAGTAGATCCCGAAGGACCATTCCCTGCAAAATTTCCAGGATAATGAAGGGTACTCAACACCCTATTTTTATCGGCCCCAGTTTGCTCCATGATATCCATTTCCCCACAATTTGGCCAGCCCACGGTATCAAAATTGGCACCCAAGGTCCATATGGCTGGCCAGGTACCAGCTGCTGATGGTAATTTTGCCCTAACCTCAACTTTTCCGTATGTAAATTCCTGTAGATTTTCGGATTTTAATCTAGCCGATGTATATCCACTACCTTCTTTTTTAGCCGTAATTTTAAGCACTCCATTTTCCACGATTACATTAGAAGGATTACTGGTATAGGTTTGTGCCTCACCATTCCCCCATCCTCCCGCACCTAGGTCATAGGTCCAGTTGGCCGCGTTAGGAGCCCCATCCGTATTAAAGTCATCCTCCCAAACAAGAGTGGCAAAGGCCGAACCATCTGGCTCAGGCTCTGATCCTGGAGCTGTTGTCGTGAACTTTAAGTACCACGCTAATACAGGATTCAACGCATCCAATACCCTAACATAAAGGGTTGAGTCTGTTATTGACAATATCTCGTATTCTGAAGAGCCCACGTAATACATCATAAATGCATCGTTAGAGAAGTTCATCACGGTACCCCTAGATTCACCTTCCGGCAAATTGCTGGTTGCAGGAGCCAAGTTTATTGTACTGGTACCCGAGGTATCAAAATCCAAACAAAGATCCGATCCCGAGCCAGAGCCTCCACCGGCTGCGGAATGCGCCCCATTAAAGAACGTGGCTCCTTTATTGTCCTGCTCATAGGTAAGGATGCCGTTGGCATTTAAGGTAAATGTCAGTTCATCGTCACAAAAACAATCAGAAACAGGATCACCACATTTTTCATCAGGTTGCGCATTGTAAAAACCTGCAAACCAATATTGGTCCGCAAAATCCGGTAATGTGCCCCCAACACCTAAATGACCTACTTCCTTAACATCCAAATACCATTTTTTAGATGATCCACCAGTCAACAATTGAACCGCTTCGTCATCATTAAAATCACTTCTCACCTCAACTTCCAAGGTCGTTGAAGTACTTATACCACCGGTGCCGAATGCAACTACAGATACCAAATAGGTATTAAACCCAGTTTTCGTAAACCTTTTGGTCACTATACCATTGGGTGCAACCTTGGATGTTCCGTCACTAAAGATAAATTTGTAGGATATCGCATTATCAGAACTCGCGGTAAATGTTACATTACCAGATCCATCTTCACTAATATCCGTTGAAACTATCAGATTGGAAGGTACCAGCAGCGCTTTTAGGCTCGGTTCGTCTTCTTGGCAACCAATAAGAATGGTTGCCGAAAAAAGACAGATTAATAAACTTTTTAATTTGCTCATATTTTTCATTAGGCTATGATTTTAATTATGGAAATAGACATTATCAATATAAAAATCAAATGTACCT
>JBFIGS010000274.1:0-3626 GCA_041602195.1 Sediminicola sp.
ATACCATCAAGGCGGTAGATACCTATGAGGAGCTTTTGAGATCTTCCATAGCTTCTGCCAGTAATGATCATAGGTTAGGTGCCAATGAAGCGCCACCGGCCATTTTTTCCATCTTTATAGGAAAACAATTAAGTGATGTTCTGGATGAGTTGGAAGGGGTTTCCCATGGAAAATTATCCCCAGAGGAAAAGACAGAGCTTAAACTGAATGTAGTAGGGAAAATTCCGGAGATTTTATTGGATAACACGGATAGGAACCGTACCTCTCCCTTTGCCTTTACGGGGAACAAATTTGAGATGCGTGGGGTAGGATCAAAGTCCAACTGTGCCAAACCAATGACCATCCTCAATACCATAGTGGCGAAACAATTGATAGCCTTTAAGAAGGAAGTGGATGCCCTGATAGATAAGAAAAGCCTAAAAAAGGATGAGGCAGTTTTTAATATCCTTAGGGAGTATATAAAAACCTCCAAGAAAATTAGATTCGAAGGGGATGGCTATAGTGAGGAATGGGAAAAAGAGGCCAAAAGAAGAAAACTGAGCAATAACAAATCCACGCCCCAGGCCTTACAAATCTTAACATCCAAGGAAAGTTTGGCATTGTTGAAGTCCATGAACGTGATGAGCGAAGTGGAGGTAAGAGCCAGACAGGAAGTGGAATTGGAGGCTTACATATTGCACTTGCAGATAGAGGGCAGAATGTACAATGAGATTGTATATAACTATTTGATACCTGCGGCCATTACCTATCAGAACAAGCTGATCAAAAATGTAATGGGACTCAAGGATATCTATGGGGCAGCACACAAAACGTTTACAGAAGGACAGTTGTCCATTATAGAAAACATAGCAGAGAATATCAGCGCTTTAAAGAAAAAGACCGATGCCATGACAGAGGCCAGAAAAAGTGCCAATGTACTAACAGATGTCAATAAAAAGGCATTTGCTTACTGCGATAATGTGCGCCCTTATTTTGAGGAGATACGTACCCACTGTGATAAATTGGAACGTTTGGTAGATGACCAGCTCTGGCCATTGACCAAATACAGGGAGCTGTTGTTCATTAAATAGTCTCCTTTTGGTATATGAACTGTAAAAGCCCACAAAAAAGTGGGCTTTTTTTATTGATTGCCCTATTTTTGTGCCAAACAACAGATCCATGGGTTCATCCAATAGTGAAAGATATAAGCAAAGAGGGGTTTCCGCTTCCAAAGAAGATGTGCACAATGCCATTAAAAACATAGACAAAGGCTTGTTTCCAAAGGCCTTTTGTAAAATAGTCCCTGATTATCTGACCAATGATGATGACTATTGTTTGGTAATGCATGCCGATGGTGCCGGGACCAAGTCCTCCTTGGCCTATATGTATTGGAAAGAAACCGGGGATATCTCCGTGTGGAGAGGTATTGCACAGGATGCTCTGATCATGAATGTGGATGACCTTATTTGTGTGGGAGCCACAGATAATATTATGCTCTCGTCTACTATTGGACGAAATAAAAACTTAATACCCGGGGAGGTGCTATCGGCCATTATCAATGGTACAGAAGACCTTATTGCCGACCTGAGGGAACATGGGATCACCATCCATTCTACCGGTGGCGAAACTGCCGATGTAGGGGATTTGGTGCGGACCATTATTGTGGATTCCACCGTAACCGCAAGAATGAAACGCAGTGAAGTGATCGATAATGCCAATATTAAGCCAGGGGATGTGATTGTTGGATTGGAATCTTTTGGACAGGCCACTTACGAAAAGGAATACAACGGCGGAATGGGAAGTAACGGACTTACCTCGGCCAGACATGATGTTTTCTCTAAATATTTGGCTGATAAATACCCAGAAAGTTACGATCATGCCGTACCATCGGACTTGGTCTACTCAGGGAATGTAAAACTGACAGATAAGGTGCCAGAATCACCTTTAGACGCCGGAAAATTGGTGCTCTCACCAACTAGGACCTATGCGCCTATCGTCAAAAAAATACTGACAAAATATACTTCCAAAGATATTCATGGAATGGTGCACTGCAGTGGTGGGGCGCAAACCAAAATCCTACATTTCGTGGATGACCTTCATATCGTGAAAGACAGCCTCTTCCCGGTGCCGCCTTTGTTCAAATTAATCCAGGAACAATCCAAGACAGATTGGAAGGAAATGTACCAGGTATTCAACTGTGGCCACCGTCTGGAATTTTATGTCAATGAGGCCATTGCCCAAGACCTAATTGCTATATCCAAAAGTTTTGGGGTAGATGCCAAAATAGTGGGAAGGGTAGAGGAAAGTGACTCCAAAAAACTCACTATAAAAAGCGAATACGGTACCTTTCTTTATTAAGGTGTACGAAAATGTTTTTTTTTCCGTTGTGAATAGTAAAAGATTGCTTGTTATGGAAAGAAAAAAGTTTTTGAAAAGCCTAGGGGCCGGTGCGGCCTTTGCATTGGCATTCCCGTGTTTACATGGATGTTCTTCCGGTGGAGATGACGAAAATTTAAATACCAAGCCAGTTCCTACTGGAGTGGATTTTACAGTGGATTTAAATTCCTCTGAGGCTGCCAATTTAAGCACTAATGGCGGTTTTATACTTAAAAACCTAGTGGTGGTGGTCAGAAATCTAGAAGGTGCTTTTGTTGCGGCCAGTCAGGTGTGCAGTCATCAAGGAACTGAGAATGTACGTTTTGTAAGTGATAACGGGGGGATATTTAATTGTTCCACCCACGGAGCCCGTTTCGATCAAACAGGGACGCCATTGAACAGTGTCACTGGTAATCCATTGAAAATTTTCAGAACAGAACTCAATGGCGATATCCTTCGCGTATTTGAATAAAAGCAGATAAGCGTTAAACCCCACCCTAATGAGGAAATTATTATTTATTTGGCTCCTTTGCCTACCCATGGCGCTATGTGCCCAAGATTGGAAAGAAAGTTATGTGGATGCCACCAATAAGGCCAAAGAAGAAAATAAATCCATCATTTTGGTTTTCTCAGGATCCGACTGGTGCGCCCCATGCATTAAATTGGATCGGGAAATTTGGCAGTCCGATGAATTCAAGGCTTATGCCAAACAAAATTATGTTCTTTATAGAGCCGATTTTCCACGTAAAAAGGAAAACAGACTAAAAGATCAGTTGGTACAACAAAACAAAGAATTGGCGGATCGTTATAACCCAAAAGGATATTTTCCATTGGTATTGGTGCTTGATACAAACGGCAATATATTGGGAGAAACGGGATATCAAAAAACTAGTCCCAAGGCGTATATCACGCTCTTAAACTCCTTTGGAAAGTGAAAAAAATCCTCCCTTTTCTACTCCTGCTATTTACTGTGATCTCTTATGGTCAGGAGCAGCAATACGTTACCGTACAAAAGGTAATGAAGTTGATGGGGAGCAGGTTTGAGATCACCGTGGTTGCACCCAATGAGGAAATTGGATATATCAATATTGAAGAGGCCGCTGCAGAGATACAACGGATTGAAAAAGTAATTTCTTCCTGGGATGAGAATTCCGAGACCTCAGAGATCAACAGAAATGCCGGAATAAAGCCGGTAAAAATAAGTAGAGAGCTCTTTAAGCTCATTGAACGCTGTAAACAGGTGTCCGAGATTACCGATGGGGCTTTTGATA
>JBFIGS010000275.1:0-3616 GCA_041602195.1 Sediminicola sp.
TTATGTTCAGGATTCTTAATTACGATTTTCCATTAGTTATAAAAAACAGAATGTTTTGATCAAGTTGATATGACGGTCCTCTATTTTATAGTCTGTGGTTTGAAATTTCATTCAAGAATTAAATGCTACTTTTGCCCATAGACCAAAATCTTTATTTTTTTGAAAACTCTTCGCTGTCTACTATTACTATTGGTTTTTTGGTCCTGTAAACAGGAATCCAAAGAAAAATCCCCATTATCCATACCATCTGAAGTCGTTGCTATTGACCATGCCAAAGGCTTTACCATTAACAAATCCTCAGAAGGCTTTACCACCATACAAATAACCTCTCCATGGCCCAATGCCGAAGCTGCATTTACCTATGCTTTGATTCCTAGAGAAAAACTGGCATCTATTACATTGAACAAAGACAAATATGACGCCATAATTGCCACCCCCATTGAAAAGATTGTGGTAACATCAACCACCCATATTCCGGCATTGGAGGCACTGGGAGTGGAAAACACCCTTATTGGTTTTCCCAATACAGAATATATCTCTTCGGAAAAGACTAGAAACCGAATTTCAAAAAATCAAGTGCAGGAATTGGGTAACAATGAAGTTATCAATACAGAAATGGTCATAGCACTGCAACCAGATGTGGTGGTAGGCTTCAGTATAGACAACCGCAACAAAGCATATAGCACCATACAAAATTCTAACATCCCTGTAGTTTACAATGGGGATTGGACAGAAGAAACCCCTTTGGGAAAAGCGGAGTGGATCAAATTTTTCGCACCTTTCTACCATCTTGAAAAAAAGGCAGATTCGATCTTTACTGCCATTAAAACAAATTACGACCAAGCCAAAAAATTGGCGCTGAAGGCCCAAATTAAACCCAGTGTTTTAAGTGGGGCACTTTACAAGGATGTTTGGTACTTACCAGGAGGAAAAAGTTGGGCTTCCAATTTTATTTCTGATGCCAATGCCAATTATTTATGGAAAGGTTCAACAGAAACCGGTAGTTTATCCCTAAGTCTCGAAAGTGTTCTGGATACGGCAAAAGAGGCTGATTTTTGGATTTCTCCTTCCCAATACACATCCTATAGCCAATTGGAGGAAGGAAATAGACATTACACCCAATTTAAGGCGTTTAGAGATCGTAAAATTTACACATTTGCCAACACTACAGGAGCAACAGGGGGACTCCTATATTACGAGTTGGCTCCAAACAGGCCAGATTTGGTCTTAAAAGATCTCATCCATATCTTCCATCCAGAATTGTTGCAGGGTTACCAACCTTTCTTTTTTAAACCTTTGGAATAAATGCAGTCACCAAAAACATATAAAGTACAATTTACCTTATTGCTCACGGTGTTGATCCTTTGCTTTCTTGTCAACATCAGTTTGGGATCTGTGGCCATTCCTTTCATGGATACCCTAAAATCCATTTTTAATGAGCCAGTTACCAATGAGGCATGGAGTTATATTATTTGGAACTATAGAATCCCAAAGGCATTGACAGCTGTATTGGTAGGAGGTGGACTTGCCCTTAGTGGCTTACTTATGCAGACCCTCTTTCGCAATCCTTTGGCCGGACCTTTTGTATTGGGGATCAGCTCCGGTGCAAGTTTGGGCGCTGCTTTGCTCATCATGGGTTCCTCCTTATTCTCCGGGATATTTTCCTTTGGCCTTGTTAATGATGTTTCTTTGGCCATCGTGTCTAGTATTGGTAGTTTTTTAGTGCTTTTGGCTGTTATGGCTGTAGCTTCTAAAGTAAAGGATACCATGGCACTATTAATAATAGGGTTAATGTTCGGCAGTATCACCGCAGCGGTAGTAAGCGTTTTGTCCTATTTTACCAATGCTGAAAAATTACAGCAGTATATTTATTGGTCTTTTGGTAGCCTAGGCAACCTTTCTTGGTCGCAACTAGGTCTTCTGTTCGTAATACTCGCTGTTGGTGTCCTTCTGAGTATTGTGGCCATTAAATCTTTAAATGCCATGCTTCTGGGGGAAAACTATGCCCGTAGCCTAGGGGTTGACATTATAAAGAAGAGGTTTTTAATTATCCTTGCTACGGGATTGCTCGCAGGAGGAATTACCGCATTTGCTGGTCCCATTGCATTTGTGGGTCTTGCAGTACCACACTTGACAAGGCAAATATTCAATACCACTGACCATAAAATATTGGTTCCCGCCGTAGTTTTATATGGCGCTATCCTAATGTTGGTCTGTGATACCATTGCACAATTACCAACCTCAGCCAATGTACTTCCAATTAATGCGATAACTTCCATTATTGGTGCCCCCGTGGTCATCTGGTTATTGGTAAGAAAAAGAAATATGGTATTTTAAGTAGTAAACTATAAACAAGAAAAAATCACAGAATATCAACACTATAGATCCACATATCGCCATAAGCACCAAAGACCTTACTATCGGTTATCAAAACAAAAAGGAACGAATTAGTATCGCCAAGGATGTTAACTTTTCTCTGCATCAAGGAGAATTGGCTGCTATTGTAGGTATTAACGGCATTGGAAAATCTACCCTGCTTCGCACCATAGGAAGAGTACAGCCCAAATTGGCAGGAAAAATCCTCTTGGACGGTAAAGAATTGGAATCCTATGACCCTTTGGCATTGGCCTCAAAAATTAGTGTGGTACTAACAGAGCCCATAGCCTCCAAAAACCTCACCGTTTTGGAACTTATAAGTCTGGGAAGACAGCCCTATACCAATTGGATAGGCACTTTGACCAATTTGGATAAAGAAAAAATAGTAAAGGCCATAAATATGGTCCAGATAGAGGATCTACAGCATAAAAAATGTTACGAGCTGAGTGATGGGCAACTCCAAAAAGTGATGATTGCAAGGGCCTTGGCCCAGGACACAAACATTATGTTATTAGACGAACCCACCTCCCATTTAGATCTTTACCACAAGGTCCATATCTTGAAATTATTACGAGAGATAGCACATGAGACCAAAAAGACTATTCTCTTCACTACCCATGAAATAGAAATTGCCATTCAATTGTGTGACAAAATGTTGATCATGGAAAAAGAAAGGAGCAGTTTTGGGGAGCCCTGCGAACTTATTAACAACAAAAGTTTTGAAAATTTATTCCCTTCAGACACCATCACTTTTGATAGTCAATCCGGATCGTTCAAAGTTAAAAAGTAAGAACCACCTTGAGTGGTAATTTGAGATCAATCCTTTATCTTTACCTCAGAGAACTTAATATCAATGGACGGATCGATTACCTACATCATTATAGGAATATTATTTTTGGGCCTTGGCTTTTTTCTAGGCCATTACATTCAAAATTTAAAAACCAAATCAGGCCAAAGTGCTTTAGTGGAGCGGGAGCAACAATTGCGCTTAAACCTCACCTCATTGGAAGAAAAACTGCAGCTTACTTATGAGGAAAAGAACCAACTGCGTTCAGAAAAGGAGCAATTGGGCAACCAAATAACACGATACCAGGCAGATCTGGAGAATTTGGAACTAAAAAATAGGGAGCAAAAACAGGAAGTAGAAAAGCTCCAGGAGAAATTCACCAAGGAGTTCGAAAATTTGGCCAATAAGATTTTGGATGAAAAGAGTACCAAGTTCACTGAACAGAATAGGGAA
>JBFIGS010000276.1:0-3612 GCA_041602195.1 Sediminicola sp.
TTGAAATACAAAAACATTTGTTCTCTTTCATCGGGCTTGTCCCTAAGATCGTCTTTCTCCCAAGGAATATCGATATACGTCAACAAATAAAGATCGTAGGTGTTTTCCAATGCGTACTTCTCCAGAACAGGGTCACAATACCCCAAATAATAAGCTTCAGAATATACTTTGGTCTCAAGCAGATCAGTGTCGCATATTAAAATTTCATTAGCTTTTTTTGATAGGGCATTTTCTAATCGCATTTGACCCTCTGCAATGGGGAGTAAATCCTTTGGCTCACAGGTCTTACGTTCCTTGTTCCATTTATCCTGCAGATATTCCCTTGCATACTCCGGTACCCAGACTGTATCATAGTGTTTAGCCAGCAGCTCCGACAGGGTTGTTTTACCAGTAGATTCTGGTCCGAACAAAACTATTTTAATAATGTCTGAGGGCTCTTGTTTAAACTTTTCTTCCATGCTAGATACCCGAAAATGGCTATTATTGTGAATAAAAAATACTGTAAGGAAGTAAATATAAGTCCTTTGTATAGATATAAAGGGACAGATATAATATCTCCTATAATCCAGTAAATCCAGTTTTCGATCTTTTTTCTGGCCATCAACCACATACCAACAAAGAAAATGGCAGTTGTAAAAGAATCTACATAGGAGGTCCAACTATCCAGTTTATCAAAGAATATATAAACCATCATTACAAATACAATGGTGGCCACAAAAAGAATTACCGACCATTTCCTTTCCTTGGATGTTGTTTTAGTAATAGGAATAAAATGGGTGGCATCTACCTTTCTGGTCCAAACATACCATCCATATATGCTCATGGCAAAATAATAGGCGTTGATAAGCATATCGCCCAACAGTCCAAAAACCAATAAGATGTAGACAAAAATTCCAGTACTGATGATACCTGTAGGGAATACCAAGATATTCTCCCGCATGGAATACCAAACACTGAGAAAACCAAAGAACACCCCGAACATCTCCAAAATGATCAAATGGGAATCTGTTCCTTCATATTGGGCAAAAATCCAATCAAAAATGGGGCTCATACTCGCTTCTGTCCGATTTTACGATTTTCATATATAACAAGCCTTTGTCCATCAACTCAAAAGCCTCCTTAATTTCTACCTGCAAGAGGTGCATCACCTGATCGTAATCTCCATAAATTTGAGTACTCAAAGGATTCTCCAAGACGGTAAGGCCCGAAGCCCTTATTTTTTTAATAAAATTAATAATGTGCTCCTCATAAGTGTCCTGTAAGGGAGATAGGGTAAGCTCAACGGAAATGTTCATGAAATGAATTTGGTATTAAAGATAATAGTGGAAATTGATTTTTATAGAAATTGGACACATGCCCTATGGCCTTTATGATTGTTTTACCGCATACACACAGGTATAATCTTCAAATTCCAAAAAATTTATATCGTAGAATGATTGGTCCCCATGGTATAGTATCTCTGCCGTGGTCTTGGAATCCGAAAAGGAAAAATCCTTTACATCCACGTGGTGTAAAAAGCTCAGCCCGTGTTTGGCATAAATCTTATATAGCGATTCCTTCGCTCCCCAGACAATCGTAAGCTTTCGAATGATGGCATCTGAATTGGCCAGGGTCTTATATTCCTCCAAGGGCGTAAATTTATTCGCAATCCTCAAGATTTTATCGCGTTGCATTTCTATGTCTATTCCAACTTCATCAAAATCAGCAACGATAATCCCGGTGAATTCGTGGGAATGGGTAATGGATATATGCCGACCGTCCTTTAAATGTGGTTTCCCCGCCTCGTCATAAAACAGATCATGGTCCGTATAACCAACAACGGCCAATAAGTGGCGTATGCTCAAAAATCCCCTTCTATGAAGTTCAGATTTCATCCCGTTAAGCCTTTTCTGGCAATGTGGGGTCAAAACAATATCCTTGGAAAGCTCATCCTCCGTTTCCTCTATCTTCCAGATATGCACCACAACACCAGGCCTTACTGTTATAGTTTTGTAAATAGCCATTGGTTTATTTAAGTAATTAGTACCTTTGCACTCAGAATATAGCGGTAATAAGCGCTATATAACGAAAGTAAAAATAAAATGGTAAAGAACTAAGCAGATGGGACAATAATTAACCCTCTACCCTCTTTATCACTGACATTTTATAAAATTATAACAAAAAAAATTGATCTCATGAGCACCAAAACAGTTCCTTATGTACCAAATAAGGTAAAAGATATGTCCCTAGCTGATTGGGGCCGAAAAGAAATTCTATTGGCCGAAGCAGAAATGCCAGGTCTAATGTCCTTGAGGGAAGAATACAAAGATGAACAACCCTTAAAAGGAGCACGTATTGCCGGTTGTTTGCATATGACCATCCAGACAGCAGTACTTATTGAGACCTTGGTAGCACTTGGTGCAGAAGTAACCTGGAGCTCGTGTAACATATTCTCTACCCAAGATCAAGCAGCAGCTGCCATTGCAGCGGCAGGAATACCTGTATACGCTTGGAAAGGGATGAACGAGGAAGAATTTGATTGGTGTATAGAACAGACCTTGTTTTTCGGGGAAGATCGCAAGCCTTTGAACATGATCTTGGATGACGGGGGAGACCTTACCAATATGGTGTTGGACAAATATCCAGAATTGGCTGCCGGAATCAACGGACTATCCGAAGAAACCACTACAGGGGTTCACAGACTTTACGAAAGAGTGAAGAACGGAACTTTACCAATGCCTGCCATCAATGTAAACGACTCCGTTACAAAATCCAAATTTGACAATAAATATGGGTGTAGAGAGAGTGCCGTAGATGCCATAAGAAGGGCCACGGACACTATGCTGGCTGGAAAAAGAGTTGTTGTTGCCGGTTACGGTGATGTGGGTAAGGGAACAGCTGCCTCTTTTAAAGGAGCAGGTTCTATTGTAACAGTTACCGAAATTGACCCAATTTGTGCATTGCAAGCTGCAATGGACGGGTTTGAAGTGAAGAAAATGGAGACTGTTGTTGGCAATGCCGATATCGTGATCACTACCACTGGAAACAAGGATATCATCCAATCACAGCACTTTAAAGCCATGAAGGATAAGGTGATCGTTTGTAATATTGGTCATTTTGACAATGAGATCGACATGGCATGGTTGAACAAAAACTATGGCTATACCAAAGACCAGATCAAACCACAAGTAGATAAGTACACTATTGATGGGAAGGACATAATCCTATTGGCCGAAGGCCGATTGGTGAATCTTGGATGTGCCACAGGTCACCCAAGTTTTGTGATGAGCAACTCTTTCACGAACCAGACGCTGGCACAAATTGAACTTTGGAAACACAAGGACAAATATGAAAACGATGTGTATATGCTTCCAAAGCATTTGGATGAAAAAGTAGCAAAATTGCACTTGGAACGATTGGGAGTTGAATTGGAAACCCTACGTCCAGAACAGGCCGAATATATTGGGGTTACTGTAGAGGGACCATTTAAACCTGAATATTACAGGTATTAATATTCGGTAGCACCGAACAATACTAATAGTGAGGATCTAGAACCCTTATCTTATGAGAAGTAAGATAAGGGTTCAATCTTTAAATGACACACCCAATAAACCAACCGTGTATTCATGAAAA
>JBFIGS010000277.1:0-3585 GCA_041602195.1 Sediminicola sp.
GCCCCCAGCGGAAATCAAAAAGATGGTGACGCAAATGATCAATGAGTTTGGGAAGGATAGATATATTGCCAACCTGGGTCATGGAATATTACCCAACATCCCTTTGGAAAATGCCAAGGCCTTTGTTGATGCCGTAAAGGAATATAAGGTGTAATGAATATATGGGGGATTTTAAAACTTGTGAAACCCAGGGATGTTTGGAGCCTTTTCAAACTGCTACTTCGTTTTCCATTGTTTGCATACCCCACTGTTAAAGCCACACTAAAGTGTATACGCCTCTCCAACAAATATTTTGGTAAGAGGCACCATACCAATAACGCGGCTAATGCTTTTAGACATGCACTTTGGAACTATTTAATAGTTGTAGAATGCAAGAAATGGACCAGGGAAGAACATAAAGCCATTCAATGGGCGGAATTGATCACCGATTGGCATGAAGAATTTTCACCGAATAAGGATCTGGCCAGGGCCATGGACCTTCATAATAATCAGGTGGGCAGGAATATGTTCAAAGTTCATAGTGATACATCAACAGAAAAAGGAATGGACCTGTTAAAGGAAATGGTTCCCCATTCAAGAAAGATAAACGACATAGAGGATTTGAAATATTATACCGATCGTCTTGTTCATTTAATAGATTAAAAATGAAGGATAAATTTTACTCCTATATACTTCAGCTTCAGGATACCATCACTTCAAAATTGGCAGAAGTAGATGGATTGGCGACTTTTAAGGAGGATATCTGGGAGCGTCCCGAAGGCGGTGGCGGTCGCACCCGCGTAATAGAAAACGGAAATGTTTTTGAAAAAGGCGGAGTTAATATTTCAGGGGTGCACGGAGAACTTCCAAAAAGTATGCAAGACTATTTTGGTGTGAAAGATGCCAATTTTTTTGCCTGTGGCCTGAGCCTGGTGCTTCACCCTAAGAATCCGATGGTCCCGACAGTTCACGCCAATTGGCGGTATTTTGAAATGTACGACCAGGAAGGAAATATCGTTGACCAATGGTTTGGCGGAGGACAGGATCTTACTCCCTATTATTTGTTTGATGAGGATGCAACACATTTTCATGCCATATGCAAAAGGGCATGTGATGCCCACAACCCAAGCTTCCATGAAACCTATAAGAAAAAGTGCGATGACTATTTCTGGAATACGCACAGAGGTGAGGCCAGAGGGGTAGGCGGACTCTTTTTTGATTATTGCAAGGCCACAGCCGACATGAAAATGGAAGACTGGTACAACTTTGTCACCGAGGTGGGAAATAGCTTTCTTGAAGCTTATGTACCGATTGCTATAAAAAGAAAAGACCTTCAATTTACTAAAGAACAGAGAGATTGGCAGGAGATACGTCGCGGTCGCTATGTAGAATTCAATTTGGTCCATGACAAGGGCACCTTATTTGGTCTAAAAACGAATGGTCGCATCGAAAGTATATTGATGAGTCTTCCGCCACATGTGCAATGGGTTTATGACCACCATCCGGAAAAAGGAAGTGAAGAAGAACGTTTACTGGAAGTTTTAAAATCACCCAAAAATTGGGTTTAATTACTGCGATATATGTACTGTCCTTGTGGAAACGATAAAAAATATACCGATTGTTGTGAAATATCGCATCAAAATATTTCAGATGCCGTTACGGCAGAACAATTGATGCGATCCAGATATACGGCCTTTGTATTGGCCAATGGGGATTACCTGATGGATAGCCATCATTCCTCCACTCGCCCCACAAAAGAAAAAAAGGCTATTGTGAACTGGGCAAAATCTGTAAACTGGATAAGGCTGGAGATAGTGGAGACCACACAAGGTTCCCGAAAGGACAACACAGGGACCGTAACCTTCAATGCCTATTTTTACAAAGATGGTAAAGTGGAGGTCCTACATGAAAAATCTGCCTTCGAACGGGAAAATGGCCATTGGATGTATGTTGGCCTGGCAGAATAAAACTAGAAAACATATTAATCGACATCAAAGTAAAGAACTATTAGAAGCATTTAACGTTCTCTTATCTTTGTTGTTCTAAAATAAGATAAACTATGTACCCTTTAAGACGTAACAGAAGACTACGAACCAACGAATCCATTCGTACTTTGGTCCGTGAAACCATTATAACCCCAAGTGATTTTCTGGTTCCCCTTTTTGTAGTTGAAGGAAAAGGTGTAAAGGAAGAAATTCCCTCTATGCCCAATTACTACAGGTTGAGTTTGGACAATCTGGAAAAAGAAGTACAACAGCTATGGAGTATGGGCTTGGGCGCGGTATTGCTCTTTGTAAAAGTTCCAGACAATTTAAAGGACAATAAGGGCACTGAGGCACTGAATCCAGATGGCTTGATGCAACGGGCCATAAAGACCATTAAAAACGCTTGTCCGGACATGCTAGTGATGACCGACGTAGCTTTGGATCCTTATTCCTCCTATGGGCACGATGGGATCGTTGAAAATGGACAGATCATCAACGACGAAACAGCTGAAGTATTGGCCGAAATGAGCATATCCCATGCTTTGGCTGGAGCAGATTTTGTGGCTCCCAGTGATATGATGGATGGTAGAATTTTGACCATACGCGAAGCCTTGGAAGAAGAGGGACTGGTAAATACGGGCATCATGAGTTATAGTGCCAAATATGCCAGTGCTTTCTATGGCCCTTTTAGGGATGCCTTGGATTCTGCCCCAGGCTTTGGCGATAAGAAAACATACCAGATGGATCCCGCCAACCGTTTTGAAGCCATTAAGGAAACAGAAATGGATATTGATGAAGGTGCCGATATCGTAATGGTAAAACCAGGATTGTGTTATTTGGATATTGTACGTGAAATAAAAAATGCCGTTGATGTTCCGGTAGCCGTATACCAGGTATCCGGAGAATATGCCATGGTAAAGGCCGCTGCGGAAAAAGGTTGGCTCGACCATGATGCCGTAATGATGGAGCAACTCTTGGCCATTAAAAGAGCAGGTGCCAACATTATCGCCAGTTATTTTGCTAAGGACGCCGTTAAATTAATGGGATAAGGCCAATAGCCTTCCCAAAACGAATATAAATGCCTTTACATTAATCATGTGAAGGCATTTTTTTTGAGTAAATTACAACCGCAAAATAAACCATACCCTACAGTTAAAATGAAAATTCTAAGTTTTATACTCTTCAGTCTTTTTATTAGTCAAGCCCACTCCCAGGACCAGACTATACCCGCTTTTCTTGAGAAATGGGAGAATTCAAAGGCTTACTTATTGGAGGTTGCCGAGGCCATGCCCCTTGAAAAATACGACTACAAACCTACCAGCAGGGAAATGACCTTTGTAGAACAGTTAAATCATATTCAACAAAATATGGAATGGCTTGGAAGCACCTACTTTAATTTCAAAAAATCCGATCGCAAAAAGAAGGAAGCGAAAGATCTAAAATCGCAAACCATTTTAGAACTCTCCAACGCTTTTGACCTAGTTGGGCAGGCCATAAAAAACTTATCACCTGAAGACCTAAAAACAAAAGTGGATTTCTTCGCCGGGGAAAAAACAAAGTTTCAAATGTTGAACTTATTGCAGGATCATGTGACCCATCACAGAGGTCAATTGATCGTATA
>JBFIGS010000278.1:0-3568 GCA_041602195.1 Sediminicola sp.
TCAAACCCGTAACCAAAATCTATTCCCAAAAGACCAAAGGCTGGCATAAAGATACGCAATCCTACCCCCGCCGATCTTTTAATTTGAAATGGATCGAACTCGCTAAAACCGTTAAAGGAGTTTCCACCTTCCAAAAAGGCCAGTCCGTAAATTGATGCCGAAGGTTTCAATGTCAACGGATACCTAAGCTCCAAAGAGAACTTATTATACACTACACCACCTTCTTGCTCCTGCCTTCCTGTCGCCGGATTAACACTGAAAGGCGTTAAGGATTGGTTCTCATAACCCCTCAACTGTACCACATCCCTACCGTCCAAAGTAAAGTTGCCCAGACCATCACCTCCAACAAAGAAACGCTCAAAAGGAACGTTACCTATGTCACTGTTGTAATTACCAAGGAAACCAAATTCAGCATTGGAACGCAACACCAACTTGTCTACCAGATTAGTGTACCAATCTCCCTTAAAGTTAACCTTGTAAAATTCTTGCCATTTAAATCGTTCACGGTCTACATCTTCTAAAGCTTCCAAATCCCTATTTTCGATTGCCGTTTGCTCATCCTGGTTCAATTGGCTGTAATCCTTCCCATTAAATAAGGAATAAGGCGGAGTGAACTTGGCCGTGATCTCAAAATTGGAACCTCCCATTGGAAAGATTGGATTGGGACCTGAAGATTTACGCGATAGTCCAAAGGTATATGCCAAGGAATTAGATTTCCCGTTACCAAAATTAAACAAGCCAATGTTGTAATTCTGGAAATTATACAATTGATACCCTATGGAGTGGGAGACGGTAAAAAAATCGTCTGGCCACTGTAGACGTTTTGCCAACCCCAAAGAAACACCTGTTATGGAAAACTGCCTGTTCTTATCTATGTCCCTATTCACAAAATCGAATTGAAACTGCTGTGTCCTGGAAAGGGACATGTTGAAACGCACCGGTTTTTTACCTCCCAACCAAGGTTCGGAAAAGTTAAGGCTATACACCCTAAAGGTCCTACTGGCCTGTAAACGCAGGGCCATGGTCTGTCCGTCTCCCATGGGTACGGGCTTATAGGCTTCCCCATTAAATATATTCCTCAAAGAGAAGTTGCTAAAGGATAGTCCCAAAGTACCGATGAAACCACCCCCACCGTAACCACCTTGCAATTCTATCTGGCTAGATCCAGACTCAACCAAGCTATAGTTGATATCCACTGTACCATCGTTAGGGTTTGGGTTGATAATGTCTGGCTTAATATTTTCGGCATCAAAGAAGCCCAATTGACCCAATTCACGAATACTACGGATGATATTGTCCTTACTGTATTTCTGTCCGGGACGTGTCCTTAGCTCCCTAAAGATTACGTGGTCATTGGTCTTGTCATTCCCTTCTACCGTTACATGGTTCAAGAAAGTTTCCTTTCCTTCAATAATTCGGATCTCAAAATTAATGGTATCGTTCTGTGCAGAAACCTCCACTGGGTTCACACTGGAGAACAGGTACCCATTGTTTTGGTATAGGTTGGTAATATCTTGTCCGTCTGGCTTGCTGTCGTCCGCAATACGTTTTTTTAGCAATACCCCATTATAGGTATCCCCTTTTTTAATTCCGATCACTTGGCTCAACACACGGTCCGAGTATACGGTATTTCCAACAAAATCTATTTCCCCAAAGTAGTACTTATTACCTTCTTCTACCTTGATCTTTAGGTTGACGTTGTTTTCATCTACTTTAACAAGGGTATCAGAAATCACCCTGGCATCCCTAAATCCGTTTTCGGCATATTTTTCAATTAAGGAATTCAAATCTTCCTTATAGTCGGCCAGAATATATTTTGATTTTTTCCAGAAGCGGTAAAATTTCTTTTGCTTGGTATTCTTTAGGGATTTGGCCAATTTTTTATCGGAAAGCTGTTCATTCCCTTCAAACTCTATATCCTTGATCTTTACCTTGTCTCCTTTTTTGATATTGATCACCATTTTTTGGGTATTGCTCCCCACAGTATCGGTGGCGGTTGCAATGGTCACTTTCGTGTTCAGGTATCCCTGCTTCTTATACTTGTTCTGAAGGTAGTTTTTGGTATTGGCGATTAAACTTTCGGTAATCTTTTTACCCTTTTTAAGGTCAGTATCCTTAATGATATCCTCTACCTTCCTTTTCTTCACACCATAAACGGTAACTTCAGATAAGGTTGGGCGTTCCAAAATATTAAGTTCAAGGAATATCTTATCATCTTCGATATTGGTAATATAAAAGGAAATATCACTGAAAAGTTCCAAGCCCCACAGCTTATTGATTATGGCGCTTATTTCCTCACCAGGGATAGTGATGGGCTGCCCCTCCCTAAGTCCCGTATAGGTTTTTACAGTTTGCTCGTTGTAACTTTGTAGGCCCGTTACTTCCAGACCCCCTAAAATATACCTTTTACCATCCTCATAGGACGTGTCCTGTGCGGTGGTTATAGTGGTAAAAAAAAGTAGTAGGATTGTTGTTAAAAGTTCAAAGGATATGAACCTTTTCATATCGCTAGTTAAGTTGTTCGCTAGTTTTTCCAAATCTTCGTTCTCTGTTTTGGTAATTTATAATGGCCTCTACCAAATGATGCTCTTTAAAATCGGGCCAAAATACATCAATAAAATATAATTCGGCATATGCAATCTGCCAAAGTAAAAAATTGCTTATTCTACGCTCTCCGCTAGTCCTTATTAGGAGATCTACATCTGGCAAATTGTGCGTGTAAAGATGGTTATTTATAATCGTTTCATCAATCTTTTCGGGAGAAATTATATTATTTTTAACTTTGATACTTATTTGCTCCACGGCATTTCTGATTTCTTCCCTAGCACCATAACTAAGTGCCAATGTTAGGGTCATTCCAGAGTTTTCCGATGTTTTTTCCATCACTTCCTTCAACTCCTTATTGGCCTTCTTGGGCAAGGAATCTATGTTGCCGATCGCGTTTAAACGGATGTTGTTTTTATGGAGGGTTTTCAATTCTTTCTTTAGGGAAGAGACCAAAATTTTCATCAAGGTATCCACTTCCAGCTTTGGCCTGTTCCAGTTTTCGGTAGAAAAAGTATAAAGGGTAAGATATCCAATACCGATCTTCGCACAATTTTCCACAGTTTCCCTTACGGTCTTCACGCCATTCTCATGACCAAAAACACGCAGTTTACCCTGTTTTTTGGCCCACCTTCCATTACCGTCCATGATAATGGCCAAATGCACCGGCAAATTCTGATTGTTGATATCTTCTATAGTGTTCATCATCCTATATTACTCAAAGCAATCACGACACGGTTTCCTACCAAAAGTATAGGTCAGGGTCATCCCTGAAAAAACGTACCAATCATCACTAAAAACATTCCCAAAATTAAACTGCTCAAAATTGGACCCAACTGGGTTACTGCCGTCCAAATTATCCGTAAAGGTATATCTACCTCCTATTTCCGCTCCCAATATTAAAAACTGGCTAATTCTTAGCTTAGCCCCGACCGTCATGGGAATGGCAAAAGACCCATCTCTTTGTCCCCCTTCAATCTCCTGCAACTGTCCTGCATCAAAATAGGCATAATCATACCTAAAA
>JBFIGS010000279.1:0-3562 GCA_041602195.1 Sediminicola sp.
CAGTTTAACTGGACAGCGAGATATGGTGGAGAGGACAATGTCCTTGGTGAGGCCAACGTAAGGATGATTGATATCGATAGGGCCAATGTAATGGGATTGGATGAATCCGATCCAAATGCCGGTGATGATATCATTGTTAAGGAATTACATTTACCTGTAGGTAGAAAGGTGAACTTTAAAATGAGGTCTCAGGATGTATTACATTCTGCATATATGCCTCACTTTAGAGCTCAAATGAACTGTGTTCCAGGAATGATCACACAATTTTCCTATACACCTACAATTACAACAGAAGAAATGCGTCTAAATCCGGACGTGGTGGATAAGGTGAAAAGAGTAAATGGTATCCGGGCGGAAAAAGCAGCCCAAGGTTTACCCAACTCGGATCCTTGGGAATTTGATTATATATTGCTATGTAATAAGATTTGTGGAAAATCACATTACAACATGCAAATGAAGATTATTGTAGAATCTGAAGAGGATTACAACAAATGGATGGCTGAACAGCAGACATTTGCGGCTACAATGGCTTCAATCCAGGAATAAGGCTATAAAAAGAAAATTAATATAAAATAAGAATAGGATTATGTCTGCAACAGCACACGCACACGTAGAGGATCACGCAGATGATCATGGGCATCATCATAAAGAAACCTTTATAACTAAATACATATTTAGTCAAGATCATAAGATGATTGCAAAGCAGTATTTGATTACTGGTTTGATCATGGGTTTTGTTGGTATCGCTATGTCCTTATTGTTTAGAATGCAATTGGCTTGGCCTGGTGAATCTTTCCCAATCTTTGAAGCTGTATTGGGTAAATGGGCACCAGGAGGAGTAATGGATGCTGATGTCTACTTGGCATTGGTGACCATCCACGGAACCATCATGGTGTTCTTCGTTTTAACGGCTGGCCTAAGTGGTACGTTTAGTAACTTATTGATTCCCTTGCAGATTGGTGCAAGAGATATGGCCTCTGGTCTTTTGAATATGATTTCTTATTGGTTGTTCTTCTTGTCTTCGGTGATAATGATGGCCTCCCTATTTTTGGAATCAGGACCGGCAGCTGCAGGATGGACGGTTTATCCTCCGTTGTCAGCATTGCCAATGGCTCAGCCAGGATCTGGACTGGGAATGACAATGTGGTTGTCTTCTATGGCTATTTTTATTGCTTCCTCTTTACTTGGTTCTTTGAACTATATCGTTACGGTAATTAACTTGCGTACCAAAGGGATGTCAATGACAAGATTACCATTGACAATCTGGGCGTTCTTCGTAACGGCAGTTATCGGGGTAATTTCTTTCCCTGTATTATTTTCAGCAGCATTGTTGCTGATCATGGATAGAAGTTTTGGAACTTCATTTTTCCTATCGGACATTTTTATCCAAGGAGAAGTGTTGCACTACCAAGGTGGTTCCCCTGTACTTTACGAACATCTGTTCTGGTTCTTGGGTCACCCTGAGGTATATATTGTTCTTTTGCCTGCTTTGGGTATAACTTCTGAAGTTATGTCTACCAATGCACGTAAGCCTATCTTTGGATATAGGGCGATGGTTGCCTCTATTTTGGCCATTGCATTCCTATCAACTATCGTATGGGGTCACCATATGTTTATTTCTGGGATGAACCCATTCCTAGGATCTGTATTTACATTTACAACCCTATTGATTGCGATACCATCAGCGGTAAAGGCTTTCAACTATATAACCACATTATGGAAGGGTAACCTTCAGCTCAACCCCGCCATGCTATTCTCAATTGGTTTGGTTTCCACATTTATTAGTGGAGGTTTAACAGGAATTATTCTTGGGGACAGTACTTTGGATATCAACGTTCACGATACCTATTTCGTAGTTGCTCACTTCCATTTGGTAATGGGTATCTCTGCTCTCTATGGTTTGTTCGCTGGGGTATATCACTGGTTCCCAAAAATGTTCGGAAAAATGATGAACAAAAACTTAGGGTATGTTCATTTCTGGATCACGGCAATCTGTGCCTACGGGGTTTTCTTCCCAATGCACTTTGTTGGGATGGCCGGTGTTCCAAGACGTTACTATCAAAATACCGCATTCCCAATGTTTGATGATCTTACCGATGTTCAAATATTGATCACTACATTCGCCCTTATCGCAGGTGCGGCTCAGATCGTTTTCTTGTATAACTTTATACACAGTATATTCTACGGTAAAAAAGCTGTACAGAACCCATGGCAATCTAACACCATGGAATGGACAACTCCTGTGGAGCATATGCACGGAAACTGGCCTGGTAAAATCCCGGAAGTACACCGTTGGGCTTATGATTACAGTAAGACCTATGAGAATGGGGAATACATAATACCTGGACAGGATTTCGTTCCGCAAACGACACCTTTACAGGAGAATGAAGAAGAAATGCACCACTAAGGTTTTAAGATAAAGTGAAAACCCCCAGCTATTTATAGTTGGGGGTTTTTTTATATCCACGGTTAATGAATGGGTATTATGCTATTTTATAATATCTTTAATACCGGTAATTAAAAGCCCAGCTGGGTAAAATTAAAATGATGAAGAAATTAACTGTACTTCTGTTGCTCTTGGTTCACGTAGGTGTAGTGGCACAGAGAAAACCGAAAATAAAGGGCAATAGGTCCGTTGCCGAGGTAAAGGAAGAGCTATCGGCATTTAATGCCATAGCGCTAAAGGACGATTTGGAAATTGAGCTGGTGAGAGCTTCAATGGAAGGCTACAAGGTTGTAGCAGACGATAATCTTTTGGATGTTTTGAAGTTTAAAGTGGAGGATAGTACCCTTTACATTTCTTCATTTTATAAGATTCAATCCAAAAAGAAATTGGAGATTACTGTGTATTACACAGATTTGGTGCGGCTTGTTCAGCAAGATGGGAAAATGGTGTCCAAAGAATCTATAGCAACTGATATTTTAGATATTCAAGTATTGGGGTCTGCAAGAATGGAAGTCAACGCAAGCGCTGCATTAGTGCGTGTACAAATGGAGGAGAAAAGTTCTGGGGACTTCAATTTTGCTGCAGATTCCCTGCACGTGAACATGAAAGATAGGGCGGATGCCAGAATTTATACTGTGGGAGAATCAAGTTATATAGAATTGTCTGCTAACGCTTTGGCTAGTATGGAAGGCACTGTTGATATGGTTCAAGTAGAGGCCGTTGATAATGCAGACTTCAAAGCAGAACGATATGAGGCAAAGGTGATTAAGGCTAAATTGGAAAACTCTACGAGTGCCTATCTCAGGGCTCTTGAAGATTTGGAATTGACTACTAGCGGGTCCTCGAAGACCTATATCTATGGCAATCCCAAGATTACTATTTTGGAATTTTTGGATACTTCTGAGTTGATCAAAAGAAAGGATTAGGGTCTTAAATTAACAACTCATGCCCTAGAGAAGTAGCGGCATTTTCCATTATCTTTGTAGGTATATGAATGAGAACCTAGATCCAACGGCTGATAATCTTTCCAACGAGGAATTTGATATTGAAAGGGCATTGCGCCCCATTTCCTTTGACGATTTTACGGGTCAGGAACAAGTTCTTGAAAACCTAAAG
>JBFIGS010000280.1:0-3560 GCA_041602195.1 Sediminicola sp.
CCTAATCGAAAATATCCTTTCTGGTGATAAAATTCAGTCTTCCGTCATAGGGATTGGACTAAATGTGAACCAAATCCACTTCAATAGACTGCCAAATGTTTCTTCCTTAAAACTGATTTTAGGTAAAAATTTGGACTTGGAGGAGCTATTGAGGTCTCTTTTAGAAACCATGGGGGAGATGTTTGATGTCTTAAAGTCTAAAAATCCCACAAAAGGAAATGCACTCCTCGAAAAATACAAAAGTGTACTCTTTAGAAAGGATAAGCCATCAACTTTCAGAAATGAGAATGACGAATTATTTATGGGTTTCATCACGGATGTATCCCCGGAAGGGAAACTCATCATTACCTTGGAAGATGGTATAAAAAAGGAATTTGGTCTAAAGGAAATTAAATTATTGTACTAGATTTTATGAAGGTTTTCGGATAGGGTTCCCATAAAATTTGTGATGGGCGTTTTTATCATCATGGCCATCATAGCGTTAAATTCGCCTTCGAAACTTAGTACAACATCACTTTCATTTTCGCCTAGGGATTCTATATCTGCCGTAAGGGTAAAGGGTAGTTTATCGCTGGCAGCACCCAAAACAACCTTATTATGCGGGTTTTTGTCCTTTAGTTTTAAAACAATTTCTGGCATTCCCTTTAAGGCGAATAAAAATTTATCTTCACCCAAAACTTCAAATTTGCTAATGTTTTCAGGCATTAATTTTTC
The DNA here is from genome assembly GCA_041602195.1 of Sediminicola sp. Classification (GTDB taxonomy): domain Bacteria; phylum Bacteroidota; class Bacteroidia; order Flavobacteriales; family Flavobacteriaceae; genus Sediminicola. The sequence goes on from JBFIGS010000280.1 coordinate 715, forward strand.
GAAATTTTTGATGTCAAGCAAAAAATCGTAGACTTCTTTATCGCTTTTTGATATTGTTTTTTTCGGAGTTTCAATATGCATAATAAGTTATATTTTCCATTCTGCAGGATTGTTTTTCCATGCAAGAAGTGTGTTCAATTGAGCTTCTTTGATATAATTGGTCTCTGAGGCCTGTTTTATAAGGTGATCGTAATCACTCAAGGTGTGAAGTTCTACACCTTTCTCTTTAAAATTTTCGAGAGCTACGGAAAAACCATAGGTAAAGATGGCAATCATTCCTTTAATATTGGCGCCGCTTTCCTTAAGTGCCTCTACCGCATTTAGACTACTTTTCCCTGTACTTATTAAATCTTCGATGACCACAACGTTCTGATTGGCTTCCAAATAACCCTCAATTTGGTTTTGTCTCCCATGAGATTTAGGCTCTGGACGTACATAGACAAAAGGTAGGCCCAAAGATTCGGCAACCAGCATCCCAATCCCAATGGCACCGGTAGCTACTCCAGCAATCACATCTGGCTTTCCATAAAGGTTTTCTACTTGCTTGGCCATCTCATCGCGTACATAATTTCTTATGGTAGGATAGGACAAGATTATTCTATTGTCACAGTAGATTGGAGATTTCCAACCCGAAGCCCATGTAAATGGATTTTCAGGTGTCAACTTTATTGCATTAATTTGCAACAGAAGCTCTGCTGTTTTTTTTGCGGTGTCTTTATTTAAAACCATGACGCAAATGTATAAAGTTTTTGTTAATGAGTCTGCTCTTATTTTAACAAATAAACTCTCGGAAACAGACAACAGCAAATATTTTTTGTTGAATGGTAAATCTATTAATGCAGCCATTGCTGCATTGGCAAAGAATAAAATCACCGAGGCTTATATCTATCACCCGAATCACGAAGAAATTCTTAAAAAGTTCACCAAAAAGATTCCTTTGGTGGTAGCGGCAGGCGGAGTTGTGACCAATAAGGAAGGGAAAGTTCTTTTTATTTACAGGAATGATAAATGGGATTTGCCCAAAGGAAAAGTGGATAAAGGAGAGACCTTACCGGATGCCGCAATTAGAGAGGTAGAGGAGGAAACCGGGGTGCGCGGATTGAAAATTGAGAACTTTCTCAGGACTACCTATCACGTATTCAAAAGAAACGGCACTTATAAGCTAAAAGAGGTGCATTGGTATGCCATGCGAACGGCATATAGGGGCCCGTTAGTGGGTCAGGCCGACGAAGGGATTGTGAAAGTAAAATGGAAGGGGCCTAAAAAAATTAAAAAGGCACTTCAGAATTCTTATACCAATATCAAAATTCTCTTCGAGGATTAATTTATTGTGGAGCCAAGCCACTATCTTTTAATATTCGGTATACCGGATATTGCATGTGTGCAGCTTCATAATATTTGGAATGTGTGAAAAGCCAGTCTAACTGCGCATACCAGTTTTGGGCAAAATTGGGTTCCATTTGCTTCTTGAGCAGAAATTCCAAATTTAAGGATTCGTTTTCCTGTAACATTTTAAGCGCCACATCTTCAAAAACGTAGGGGGAAAATCCCTCTTTCCTGCTTAGAATAGTATCAAAGAAATTCCAATTGAAAAATGAATCAGGTGCTTCTGGTTCCAAGGTTTCCAAGAGATACCTCATTCCCGGTTGGTTGGTTGGCACCAAATAATCCCCTTGCGAAAATCTTATCGTATCCGATTTTTTGGAAATTTTGGTTCCATAGTGTGGGTAGTGGCCTTCGTAGGGACGGTCGTAGGTGTTGTATGCTTCAATTTTGTAGGATTCTACCAAAAAGGTGGAGTCCTGTTTAAGTGTACGGTAGCTAATTTGGTTTTTAGCTAGGAGGTCTATTATTTTTGACCATCCCTTTTTAATGATATAGGCCTTGGGTACCTCTACGATCACTGAAGGCTTAAAATTATCGTTGTAGGCGACCTCTTTGGTGAAAGGTCTTTTTCTGTCATATTTTAGGCGAGGGAGGCCAGTGACTTCGCTGATCAGGGTGTCCGCTTCGAAACCCTTAAAATTTAAGGTAGATACTTTTGTACTGTCTACTTCCCATTGCAATGGATAGTAGTCCATTTCCAATTGTTCGGAAAAGGCATGCTCCCTTAACTCCTTAATTTTCTTTGTATCTGTATCCGCTATTTCAATCATCTTGACCATCAAATGGTAGGTTCCCTCCACTCTTTTCTTGTAGGGTTTTAGCATATGGGTCTCTACCATCATCCCAAGGGTGTTCCATAAAGTTGTATATCCTGTGGAATATCTAGGGGAGTCCATAAATTGGGAAAAACCTTTTTCAGGTACTGTATTAAAAACATTTACATACGGGGTAATATTCCAATTGGAGGCGGCTAAGGATTGCTCCAGTTTGGGCCTTAACGCCTGGTCTAGGTATGCGCCAAGGTCTCCGCCAAGCTTGTTGTGCTGTGTAAATAGATGTGTAAGGGTGTATTGGTAATCAGCACCATTGCTTACATGGTTGTCAATAAAAATATCCGGTTTTACCAAATGAAAAATATCGGCAAAAGTTTTTGCGTTTTTTGTATCAGATTTGATGAAATCTCGATTGAGGTCATAATTTTGGGCATTTCCCCTAAAACCATAGGATTCTGGGCCATTTTGATTGGCACGGGTAGTGGAGTTTCTATTTAGGGCACCATCAATGTTGTAGATAGGAATAGTTGTGATGACCGCGTTTTTTGGGGGAGTGATTTTTTCTACGGCCAAATCCCTGAACAGGGTCATGGTAGCATCTATCCCGTCACTTTCCCCAGGGTGAATGCCGTTGTTGATCAAGATGATGGATTTGTCCTTGCCGATTTTGGAAAAATTGAAATCCCC
>JBFIGS010000281.1:0-3548 GCA_041602195.1 Sediminicola sp.
GATTTCATTACAAGACAAATTGAATCCAAAAAAATGGAATTGCAAAATTAATTGCATTAATCTTCTTGGGGCGCGAAGCCGGGGTAAGGATTAAATAAAAATTAGAACATGAAAGATTTAAGGACAACAAATATATTATTACTGGTCATAGTAGTGCCCTTGGTTTTTTATTAGCTCAAAATATTGTCATTTATTTTTATACCGCTGGTGTCCTCTATGTTCATTGCCTTGCTCTTTTTACCATTGATGAGAGGCATGAACAAAAAAAGAATTCCAAAACCAATTAGTATTTTGGTCATTGTCTTGATCATCGCCGGGATATTTAAAATTGGAGGGGAATTAATACAGCTCACCAGTAATGAAATACTATCTACCGAGCAATCCTTCTTAATGCAGGCGGAGGAAAAATTAAATATCATAATTGTCGATCTTGAAGAATCCATGGGAATGGAATTGGTCGAAGGCACAGATATTTATGGTCAGTTTCTAAATAAGGACAGTATTATACAAAATTTTGTTCCCACCCTTAGTTTTATAGGAAGTACCCTTACTATGTTGTTGATGACCGTGTTTTTTGCAGTATTATGGCTTTCAGAATCTATCAACGTTCAAAAACTTTTGAATTCTACTATTATCAAACAGAAACATGCATCGGTCAGGACCTTTATGAAAATTGAAAATGACTTGATAAAATTTATTAAGGTCAAGTTTTTAGTAAGTTTCTTTACCGGTGTAGGCACAGGTTTGGCCTGTTATTTTTTTGATGTGAATTTCCCAATATTTTGGGGACTATTTGCCTTTCTCATCAATTTTGTACAAATGATAGGATCCTTTGTCACGGTAATATTATTGAGCATTTTTGCCTTTGTTGGTCTTGATTCAGTTAACGTCTTACTTTTCTTTATCCTTACGATCACGGGAGTACAGGTTTTATTTGGTTCTATTTTAGAGCCTATCTTCATGGGTAAGTCGTTTTCCATCAATATAATAACTATCTTGGTAATGCTTATGTTATGGGGATATATCTGGGGAGTCCCTGGTTTAATATTAGCAATACCAATCACGGTGTTCATCAAAGTCATATTGGAACAATTCCCTGGAACTAGGTTAATTGCCAAAATTATTTCTGGTGATGAAATAAAGGTAGATTTGGGCCTGGGCCCAATTAGAAAGGTATCTTAATATCCTTGACTGGAATGGTATCCTGACCTAAAACATATCTAAAAATGTGGTTGCCGAAATTAACTTTAATCACCCTACTCCTAACTATATTCATGACTGGATCTATGGCTGCCCAAGATTGGGCGAATTTAAATAAATATAAGGAAGCCAATACAGCTTTGGAAAAAGAGGTGAATTCAGAGGACCGTATTGTTTTTATGGGTAATTCCATTACCGAAGGTTGGATCGATCACAACCCGGAATTTTTTAAGAACAAGGGATATGTCAACAGAGGTATCAGCGGACAGACCACGCCACAAATGTTACTTCGGTTCAGACAGGATGTCTTGGACCTAAAACCTAAAGTGGTAGTATTGTTGGCCGGTATTAATGATATTGCGGGAAATACGGGGCCATCCACCCAAAAAATGATCGAGGATAATATATTTTCAATGGCCGAATTGGCAAAAGCACATGGCATTAAAGTAGTTATATCCTCCGTTTTACCAGCATCCGATTTTCCTTGGGCCCCAGGTCTAGAGCCTTCTATGAAAGTTATAGCATTGAATACATCGCTAAAGCAATATGCAGAAATCAACAGCCATGTTTATTTGGACTATTTCTCAAATATGGTAGATTCTAAAAATGGCTTGCAGGAGAGTTACACATACGATGGGATTCATCCAAATGCCTTGGGTTATCAAATTATGGGACCTCTTGCCAAAGCTGCTATTCAAAAGGCCCTATAATAAAAAATATTGTTGTACTATTTTGATGCCATATAACTTGATAGCTTATTTGTAGAACATGGAACTTGTTCCCTAAAAGCTAATATTCGCAAATAATCACTTTCCGTAACCATACCAAATGATTTTTTTTCAAATCATAATTAATCAATACCTTTAAAACTCTAATTAGTAGTTGTTAAAATGAAAGAAATTGAAAATATTGAGCTTAAATATTTAAGCATAGATGATTACCAAGAGCTTAAAACTGCAATGATTGCCTCCTATACCAATTTTCCCAATTCGTACTGGAGGGAACATCAAATTGATACCTTGATCAAAAAATTTCCTGAGGGCCAAGTTGTTCTTAAGATCAACAACCTGATTGTAGGTTGTGCCCTCTCCATAATTGTGGATTATGATAAATTTGATGACCAGCATACCTATCAGGAAATAACGGGAGATTATATGTTTTCTACGCATAGCCCAGATGGGGATGTGCTTTATGGCATTGATGTTTTTATTAAACCTGAATTCAGGGGAATGAGATTGGGTAGAAGACTCTATGATTATAGAAAGGAATTATGCGAAAGACTCAATTTAAAAGGAGTGGCCTTTGGAGGAAGAATTCCTAATTATCATAAATACTCTAAGGATATATCGCCTAAGGAATATATTGCCAAGGTTAAGAGAAAAGAGATAAATGATCCTGTCCTTAATTTTCAAATGGCCAATGATTTCCATCCCGAAAAATTATTGAAGGGGTATCAAGAGGGTGATGAAGCCTCCGGTGAGTATGCTGTATTATTGAAATGGGACAACATTTACTATACAAAACCCCAAAAGAAAGCCGAGACCACAAAAACATTGATCAGACTAGGCCTCATTCAATGGCAAATGCGTCCCTATAAAAATTTGGAGGAGCTGATGCAACAAGTGGAGTACTTCGTTGATGCGGTTTCAGGATATAGATCAGATTTTGCGTTATTCCCAGAATTTTTCAATGCGCCGTTGATGGCTGAAAACAACCATTTATCCGAACCTGCAGCCATTAGGGAGCTGGCCAAACACACGGAAGCCATTGTAGAACAGTTTACCAAATTGTCTATCAGCTATAACATAAATATTATTTCTGGAAGTATGCCGGAAATAATTGATGGCCGACTTTATAATGTTGGGTATTTGTGTAAGCGTGATGGTACAAGGGAACGCTATGAAAAATTACATGTTACCCCCGATGAAGCTAAAGTATGGGGCCTACAAGGTGGGAGTCAATTAAAAACATTTGATACCGATTGCGGTAAAATTGGAATCCTGATCTGCTATGATTCCGAGTTTCCTGAACTGAGCAGAATCTTGGCCGATGATGGAATGGATATTTTATTTGTACCCTATTTGACAGATACACAAAATGGTTTCTCAAGAGTGCGGAACTGTGCCCAGGCAAGGGCGATTGAAAATGAATGCTATGTTGCTATTGCAGGGAGTGTAGGAAACCTTCCGAAGGTGCACAATATGGACATCCAATATGCACAATCCATGGTCTTTACACCATGCGACTTCTCGTTTCCTGCGAACGGCATTAAAGCTGAGGCCACACCAAATACGGAAATGATCTTGATTGTTGATGTTGATGTGGAATTGCTGCGCGAATTAAACCAA
>JBFIGS010000282.1:0-3539 GCA_041602195.1 Sediminicola sp.
GTTTCATTTAAGGCCACCTATGGCATTGAGAAAAGATTTGATGTTAGAGCATCTTCAGAACACAATGTAAGTGGTGTTTGGGAAACGGAGTTTAGCCCCAACACAGCTGATAGTTATATTGGTAAAGGCATGTTCACCCAGAATAATGATAGGGTAGTAGGAACGTTTAGGACCACTACTGGAGATTATCGTTTTTTGGAAGGGGTTATGGATGGGGACTCACTAAAATTATCAACCTTTGATGGTGCCCATGTATTTTTATTTAAGGCCAAGGTTACAGATAGTACCCTTAATGGCACCTTCTACTCTGGGAAGCATTTTAAGGAGCCTTTTACAGCACAAAGAAATGCCTCATACGAATTACCAGATGAGGATTCCTTGACATTTATTAAAGAAGGATTTGAAAAGCTATCTTTTGCTTTCCCAGATGCCGAAGGAAACATCGTTTCTTTGGATGATAGTTTATTCAATGATAAGGTGGTTATAGTTCAGATAATGGGGACTTGGTGTCCGAATTGTTTGGACGAAACAAAATACCTGGTAAATTTCTTAAAGGAACAGGAAAAAGAAGACTTGCAAGTAGTGGCACTCTCCTTTGAATATGCAAAAACAGAAGAAGCCGCTTTTAAGGCAATTAACAGATTAAAGGAGCGTATAGGAATAAATTACCCCGTACTTCTGGCTCAATATGGGTCGTCGGACAAGGATTTGGCCCAGGAAAAACTACCTATGTTAAATCATATCCTTTCCTATCCCACAACGATCTTTTTGGATAAAACAGGAGAGGTAAGGAAGATTAGTACAGGGTTTAATGGCCCAGCTACAGGCGAAAAGTACCATGAATTTGATAAGGATTTCCGAGAATTTGTTGGAAGTCTCTTGAAGGAATAAAAAAAAGCCTTTTCATTTGTGAAAAGGCTTTTTTTTGTAAAATCCAGCTATTTAATTTATATGATGGTCGACTTTCCAAGACCAATATTTTCATAATTGAAATTGAGATCTTCTTCCGAGTCAATGATATTTTGTGAAATAAAATCACCTACCTGACTTGTGCCATAGGTACTGGCAGGATTTATATCCTTGGTGGAAATGTTTTTTCTCAGGGCCTTATCAACTGCAACAATAATGGCCTGTGCTTCTTCATTTAGACCAAAATGGTTCAATAGCATTGCTGCCGATAGAATTGAAGCAATAGGGTTGGCAATATTTTTTCCTTGCACTTGTGTATACGATCCATGAAATGGCTCGAACATGGCATGATCGTTTCCTATAGAAGCCGAAGGCAACAGCCCTTTAGACCCGCAGATTGCACTGCTTTGGTCGGATAGAATATCCCCAAAAAGGTTATCGGTCAATATAACATCAAACTGTTTTGGATTTAGCATAATTTGCATCGCTGCATTATCGGCCAATAGATAATCCAGGGTAACTTCAGGGTAACTTTCCCCTATTTTAGAAACTACTTTTCGCCATAGTCTGGAAGTTTCCAAGACATTTGCCTTGTCCACCACAGTTAGTTTTTGCTTTCTATTTTTAGCAGCCTTAAACGCCAAATGTGCTATTCGGCTTATTTCTTTTTCTGAATATTGACAAAGATCTGAGGCTACTGTGCCGTCAGCGCTTAATTTTTTTTCACCGAAGTAGATTCCCCCTGTAAGTTCGCGGTAGATTACAAAATCCGTCCCTAAAATAATTTCCTTTTTTAGAGGGGATTTTTCGAGAAGGGTAGGGAATATTTTTACCGGTCTTATGCTGGAAAAAAGATTCAACTCCATTCTCAGTTGCAACAATCCTTGCTCAGGTCGCACTTTAGCATCTGGATTGTCGTCGTATTTTAAGGTCCCAATGGTCCCGAAAAGAATGGCATCAGAACTCCTGCAAATTTCCAATGTTTCTTCAGGAAGGGGATGCCCTGTCTGATCCATTGCGACGGCTCCAATGGAGGCCTCAGTGTATGTGAAATTATGGCCAAAAGTTTCCTCTACGGCCTGAAGACATTTCACTGCCTGTGCCAATACTTCCGGTCCAATACCATCTCCTGGTAATAGTGTTATATTTAGGTTCATTAAGCTACCTTTTCTATATTAATCGAACTAGCTTCGATAATTTCATGGATATCCTCATCCATGATCTCTTTTTTGCGATCCGCGTATTTTAGGAAATCCTCATAGATGACATCCAGCTGTACTTTTGTAAGCTCATAGCCTATCTTTTTTGAACGGTATGCCAATGCCGCTCTACCGCTTCTGGCAGTAAGCACAATAGAGGATTCGGTTACTCCCACATCCTCAGGATCCATTATTTCATAGGTCTCCCTATTTTTAATAACACCATCTTGATGAATTCCTGAACTATGTGCAAATGCATTGGAACCAACAATGGCTTTATTAGGTTGTACCGGCATTCCCATTTTTTGCGAAACCATTAAACTTGTGTCATATAACAATTTACTATTGATATTTGTATCCAAATTCAAGTAAGGATGTTGCCTTAATATCATGACCACTTCTTCCAAAGATGTATTGCCAGCTCTTTCGCCTACGCCATTTATGGTACATTCAATTTGCCTTGCACCATTGATTACCCCTGCAATGGAATTGGCCGTTGCCAACCCGAGGTCATTATGGCAATGACAGGATAAGATCGCCTTGTGTATGCCCGTAACGTTATCCCTAAGATACTTAATTTTTGCACCGTATTCTTCAGGAAGGCAATAGCCCGTTGTATCTGGAATATTTAGAACGGTTGCTCCGGCCTTGATTACTTCTTCGCAAATTCTAGCTAAAAAATCATTGTCGGTACGGCCCGCATCCTCAGCGTAAAATTCTATGTCTTCAACAAAGGTTTTGGCATATTTCACGGCATCTACTGCGCGCTCGATAATGGCCTCCCTATTTGAATTGAATTTGTATTTGATGTGTGAGTCAGAGGTGCCTATCCCTGTATGGATCCTTGGTTTCCTTGCGTATTTGAGTGCTTCAGCAGCAACTTCAATATCTTTTTTTACAGCTCTTGTCAATCCACAAACTGTGGCATTTTGCACCAATTTTGCAATTTCACTTACAGAATTGAAATCCCCTGGACTGGAAATAGGAAATCCTGCTTCGATTACGTCTACACCCAATTCATCCAAACGTTCAGCGATAACAAGTTTTTGTTTCGTATCCAATTTGCATCCTGGGACTTGTTCCCCATCTCTCAGTGTCGTGTCAAAAATTTGTACTTTATCTTTGCTCATTATATTTGTGTAATTTAGGTAAGCTATACGAATATATAGCTACCTTAACCAACTGTTTGGAGCCTAAATAAACATTTACAACGTTAAGTTACTTTTTGTTATATTTAAAGCCCTGATATACAGTTAATTAAACAATAATTATTACGATGACAACTGCACATAAAGATGCTTTGTTCGTGTTGGTAAAATCACTTTCTAAGTCAGAAAAGCGTCAATTTAAGCTCTATGTTGGTAGATTGGGAGTCAATACCGACGCCAAATTTTTAGCCTTGTTCAATCTATTGGATAAGATGAAAGATTA
>JBFIGS010000283.1:0-3536 GCA_041602195.1 Sediminicola sp.
ATCCCAATCATTATGGGCGTTTTTGTAGCATAGGATTTCAATTTTATATATTTTTAAATAAAATAAAATCATATGGCCATTACCCCTAAAAAGTTCAACACTTTTACTTTTTTTAAACTCCCTGCCGCGTGGTGGAGTGGAGTCCGATTACGTTATATAGACAAAGAAAGGGCCGTATCATCGGTAACCCATAAATGGTTCAATCAGAACCCGTTCAATTCTATGTTCTGGGCCGTTCAAGGGATGGCTGCAGAACTGAGTACAGGCGCAATGGTCAGTGATCAGATAGAGGAAAGTGGAAGGAAAATTTCCATGTTGGTGGCCAATAACAATGCCAACTTCTCAAAAAAGGCAACGGGTAAGATTACCTTTACCTGCAAGGACGGTGCCTTGATAAAGGAGGCCCTGGACCAAACCATAGCTACAGGGGAAGGCCAGACTTTTTGGATGAAATCGGAAGGTGTTAATGAAGATGGGGTCTTGGTATCCACTTTTAATTTTGAATGGACGGTTAGGTTGAAAAAGTAAAAGTCCCTATTCTTTAATTACATATAGGATGTAACATTAGCGGCTTTTTTTGCAACCTATAGCTATTAATAAATGTATCATAGAATGTATGTACACGAAATAGTCTATGATGGTACTTGTGAAGTCATTTATAACAAAAAAAGGCTAGTACTTTTAATAGTACTAGCCTTAATAGATTCTATAGATCTTGGTGTATCTTAGTTTCCTTCACTTAATGAAAAGCTACCATCACCTGTAAAGTTTGTCACATTAATTGTAACTGTCCAAATTCCAGAAACTCCTGCTGAAGTTACCCCGCTAAAACTATCTGGTTCAGTTCCACCTTGAATCGATCGATTCAATACTTCTATTCCTTCTGAATCCTTAACAATCATTTGGAAACTACCTTCGGAAGTTGCTGTAATATCTGCATTATAATCAGCAGTAGTGAGATTATTGTTCCAGCTAAATATTCTACTGGTCGTACCACCATTTCCTGTGAAACTGGCATCAATATCACCATTGTAGTCGGAACGATCACCAACGGTAAAATCTGAAGGACTTGATTGCACTAATGTTCCATTAACAGTAACACTTGCAAAAGTATCATCTTCTTTACTACAGCTAGAAAATGCAACCATTGCAAAAACAATTGTGAAAAGCTTTGTGAATCTTCCGAATTGCAGAAAGCTAGGTTTGAATAAATTCATAATTAAAGATTTAAGGTTTTATCTATGTTAAACAACTAAAACGTCTAAAACCCTGCTTTATTATTATTATTATTATCGGTAATTTCTGTAACAATTTGAAATGTAAAAGTACTAATAGAGAAAGTTAAATCAATTATATAGTACATCTTATGAGTAGCGTAAATCACGAAATAGACTACGAAATTTTTGGCGAGGAAATGCAATATGTGGAAATAGAATTGGATCCACAGGAAGCGGTGGTAGCAGAGGCCGGAAGCTTTATGATGATGGATACCGATATTAAAATGGATACCATATTTGGTGATGGCTCCAATCAAGATAACGGTGTCTTAGGGAAGCTTTTTTCTGCCGGAAAGAGGTTGTTGACAGGGGAAAGTTTGTTTATGACGGCTTTCCTAAATAGTGGATATGGCAAGAAAAAGGTAAGCTTTGCATCACCCTATCCCGGCAAGATCATTCCGATTGACCTCACGGAATTTGGAGGTCGCTTTATTTGCCAGAAAGATGCTTTTTTATGTGCCGCGAAAGGGGTATCTATTGGAATTGAATTTTCCAAGCGACTCGGAAGAGGCCTATTTGGGGGTGAAGGTTTTATTATGCAGAAATTGGAAGGTGATGGTCTGGCATTTGTCCACGCCGGAGGTACCACAGCAAAAAAAGTATTGGCAGTAGGGGAAGTTTTGAAGGTAGATACAGGATGTATCATTGGATTTTCAAAGGATATTGATTACGATATTGAATTCATCGGTGGGATCAAAAACACTGTTTTTGGTGGGGAAGGCTTGTTCTATGCTAATTTGAAAGGCCCTGGAACCGTATTTATACAATCCCTGCCCTTTAGCAGATTGGCCAGTAGGGTTTGGGCAGCAGCACCAAAGGGTGGAGGTAAAGATAGAGGAGAAGGGAGTATCCTTGGTGGCCTAGGGGATATTCTGGATGGCGACAATAGATTTTGATCAAACGAATTACGGCTTCATTTTTTTTATAATCCCATGGGTTTAATTCCATACAACAAGAATACTTTTTATGAATTTTAAAGAGCTCTTTGCTTTTCTGCGTGATTTGGAAAAGAACAATTCCAAGGAATGGATGGATGCCAATAGAAAGCGTTACCATAAGGTAAGAGATGGCTATATCTCTTGGTTGGATGATCTGAACACTACCTTGGAGGCCATGGATAAGGAATATTATTCCACGCCCGGCAAGAAAGGAATAAACCGAATCAATAATAATCTTATGTTCCATCCAAATAAACCAGTGTACAAAGATCATTTTGGTGCGGGATTGGACAAAGCGCCCAATACTGCCGATTTTTACATACAGATAGGTATCCATGAATCTATGTTGGCCGGAGGTTTTTGGCGACCAGATTCAAAAACCTTACAAAGTATCAGGGATGGTATTGATTATGATGGGGAAGAATTTAAAAAGATCCTTCATAAAAGATCCTTTCAGGATACTTTTGGTGGATTGGTAGAGGACCAGAAATTAAAAATGGCTCCTAAAGGTTTTAGCAGGGACCACCCTCATTTGGATCTGCTCAAAAATAAAACCTTTGCTGTGATGCACCCCATAGATGAGAAGGAGATTTTGCAGGATAATTTTAAAGAAAAGATTGTGGAGGTCTATAAAGAAATGTTGCCCTTTAGACGTTATTTAAACAAAACAGTATCTGTCTAGATAAGGTGGCACATCTAAATCTAACATTCATAATACAGCATAAAAATTGAAAAACGGCACGGTTAAAAACATAAAGAAGGAATTGTTATCGGATCACTGGTACAGCCTTCATAAAATAACTTTTGAATACCATAAGGAAGATGGAACTTGGGAAAAACAGGTCAGAGAAGTCTATGACCGAGGCAACGGGGCAGCCATTTTGTTGTACAATCGGGAAAAGGGAACGGTAGTGTTGACGAAGCAGTTTAGAATGCCCACGTATATGAACGGGAACCCTTCAGGTATGATGATAGAAGTCTGTGCCGGAGTTCTGGATGGGGACCGTCCCGAGGATTGTATCAAAAAAGAGGTAGAGGAAGAAACGGGATATCGCGTTCGGGAAGTGAAAAAGGTATTTGAATCCTATATGTCCCCGGGTTCAGTATCAGAGATTCTGCATTTCTTTATAGGTCAGTACGATGATCAGATGAAGGTAGGGGAGGGCGGAGGAGCTGCTCATGAAACTGAGAATATAGAGATCCTCGAATATGCGTTTGAAGAAGCCCTGGAAATGATACAAAATGGCACTATCAAGGATGCCAAAACCATCATGCTACTTCAATATGCAAAAGTCCACGAGTTATTTTAACCCGTTTGTTA
>JBFIGS010000284.1:0-3522 GCA_041602195.1 Sediminicola sp.
GGCAAAGGTTACCATTGCAGACGTAAATCAATCTAATGGTGTTATCCATGTGATCGATACGGTATTACTACCTTCTTCGGAAATGTAATCGATAAATACTAATTATAAAAAAAAGGCTGGAAATTATTCCAGCCTTTTTTTATTATCTCAATTCCGCTCCCAACTTCTTTTCGTAATTGGTTTGAAGCTTCGACATTATTTTGTCTATCTGCTTATCTGTCAACGTATTTTTTGTGTCCTGTATGGTAAAGGAAACGGCGTACGACTTTTTACCTTCAGGCAGGTTTTTTCCTGTGTAAACACCAAACAGGTTGATGTTCTTGAGCAGTTTTTTCTCTGTTTCAAAAGCGAGGTCGTGCACTTCTTTAAAGCTTACCTTATTATCCAATAAGAGCGCAAAATCCCTTTTTACCTCTGGATACTTTGGGATGTCCTTAAATAAAATACTTTTTGTAGGTACCAATTTTAAAATAGTAGACCATTCAAAATCCGCATAAAGAACTTCTTGTTTTATATCGAAATGTTTGGTTATGGATTTTTTTACGACTCCAAAATTAACAAGCACATTTTCTTGTACGTTTAAAGAGAGACCTTCAGAAAATACATCGCTTTGTGTAGGCAAGGAGTTGGTATCCGATATCCCCAAACGACCTAGGATGTTTTCCACCGTGGCTTTCAAGAAATAAAAATTGCAAGGTTGGGTTGGTAGACTCCAGTTATCTTCCGTCTTGTTCCCGGTTATCAGTAAACTCAGATGCTTGTTCTCTATTCTTTCGGTCAGCTTTTGATGGTACGTTTTTCCGAATTCAAAGAATTTGATATGCTGTTTTTTTCTGTTGCTATTGTAAGAGATCGCTTCCAATCCAGGAAATAGCATGGACTGCCTCATAACAGACAGGTCCGTACTAAGTGGGTTCATGATCTTTACTGCCTCTTCCTCTGCGTTATCTGAGGACAATTCAATATAATCCGGTGTTGTTAGGCTGTTGGCCAATATTTCATAAAACCCCTGTGAGGATAATTGGTCCCCAATTAAGTTTTGTAGCTTGTAATCCTCAAATTTTGAGGTAGAAGCAATGGAGGCATTCAGCTTTTCTTTAGATTCGATATTGTTGTAGCCGAATACACGTAATATTTCCTCTATAACATCTACTTCCCTTTGCACATCCACTCTATAAAATGGTATTGCCAGACCCATTCCTGATTCGGAAACATTTTTTACTTTAATGTCCAGCGACGCCATGATGGATTTTATGGTGTCTTCCGGAATTTCTTGACCTATAAGCTTGTTGATCTTATCGTAGGTCAAAAACACTTGGTAATCGTCTTTCTTTTTAGGATAGAAGTCGGCCACATCGGAAGTAATGTCTCCTCCGGCAATTTCCTTGATCAATAATGCAGCACGCATAAGGCTGTATTCCACATTGTTGATATCTATTCCCCTTTCAAATCTAAAGGAGGCATCTGTACTTAAAGCATGTCTTTTTGCTGTTTTCCGCACTGAAACAGGATTGAAATAAGCACTTTCCAAGAAAATGGAGGTGGTATATTCTGTTACTCCTGAGTTTTCTCCCCCGAAAACACCTGCGATACATAAAGGCTTTTCAGCGTCACAGATCATTAGGTCTTCTTCGTGAAGTTCTCTTTCAATGCCATCTAAAGTGGTGAACTTGGATCCTTTAGGAAGGGTTTTTACAATTATTTTTTGCCCTTTAATTTTTGCGGCATCAAAGGCATGTAGCGGCTGTCCCAATTCGTGCAAAACGTAGTTAGTGGCATCCACTATGTTGTTCTTTGGGGTAATTCCAATGGCTTTTAGCCTGTTTTTTAGCCAATCTGGGGAAGGTTGTACAATTAAGTTACTTATTGTCAATCCACAATACCTTGGGGCCAGTTCACTTTTTTCTACGGCCACATCAATTTTAAGTGACCTATTCTCTACAGTAAAATTACTGACGGAAGGGGTTATCAATTCTTTCTGAATATCTCTTTGCTTTAAGCCGGCTTTAAGGTCTCTCGCTACCCCAAAATGGCTCATAGCATCAGCACGGTTTGGCGTAAGGCCAATCTCGAACACTTCATCGTGCTCAATTTTAAAAACCTTTGCACAGGGAGTACCAGGAACTAAACTATTGTCCAAGACCATAATACCATCATGTCCCTTGCCCAACCCAAGTTCATCTTCGGCACAGATCATACCATGGCTTTCCTCTCCGCGAATCTTCCCTTTTTTAATGGTCCACGCCTCGCCTTCCTGCGTGTACAGGGTGGTGCCAATAGTAGCAACAGGTACCTTTTGACCAGCAGCCACATTGGGTGCGCCACAAACAATCTGTAACGGCGTTTCGGTACCAATGTTCACGGTGGTCAATTTTAACTTATCTGCATTGGGATGTTTTACACATGTGAGAACTTCTCCAACGACAATTCCCTTTAGGCCACCTTTGACTGATTCAAAAGCTGTAATCCCCTCTACTTCCAATCCTAAATCGGTTAAAAGTTCTCCTGTCTTTTGGGAATCCCAATCAATTTTAATGAACTGCTTTAACCAGTTATAAGATATTTTCATTGATACTATATTTTATTTTGTCTGTGATCCAATTGAACCGCCATCGCTATATCCACTTGATCAAACAGGGGATTCTAATCTTGGTTTTGCTATAATCAGCTATATAAACTTTTGATTATAGCATTATTGGAGCTTCTACTTCTTCTAAAACCCCATTGAATACTGATTATTTAAGTGCCCAAAGATAAAACAATGCAGGAAGACATTCAATAGGTATTCAATTGAAATCCTTATATTTTTTATTGTAAGTATATTTGCCTTAATTCGACGTTGAAACAATAGCTTATACTTATGCGAAAAATTACTTTTCTATTTACGATATTTTTAATGCTTACCTCATGTAAGGATGCAGAAACTCCTTCCCTAAAAGAAGGTATTTGGTTGGGGGAAATGAAATTGATGGACAATCAAACACTTCCATTTAATTTTGAAATAAGTAAGACAGCCGAAGGGAACTATGTGATGGAATCATATAATGCTGATGAAGTTTTGTTCATAGATGAAATTAGCACGAATAAGGATTCTATAATGATAAAGATGCCTGCTTTTGAAGGTTATATCAGTGGTGTGTTTTCAGATTCTGAAATTGTTGGCGACTTTATACAGGAAAGCATGGATCGCAGTGTTTCATTTAAGGCCACCTATGGCATTGAGAAAAGATTTGATGTTAGAGCATCTTCAGAACACAATGTAAGTGGTGTTTGGGAAACGGAGTTTAGCCCCAACACAGCTGATAGTTATATGGGTAAAGGCATGTTCACCCAAAAGGATGATAGGGTAGTAGGAACGTTTAGGACCACAACTGGAGATTATCGTTTTTTGGAAGGGGTTATGGATGGGGACTCACTAAAATTATCAACCTTTGATGGTGCCCATGTATTTTTATTTAAGGCCAAGGTTACAGATAGCACCCTTAATGGCACCTTCTACTCTGGGAAGCATTTTAAGGAGCC
>JBFIGS010000285.1:0-3502 GCA_041602195.1 Sediminicola sp.
AGGAGTGCCAACACACAATAGTTGGAGATATCACCATAAAAAAGCTCAAATGCATTGGTGTAGCTGTCCTCGTAAATTTTAGTGTCCAAAACAAAATGTTTGCTGGTGATACTGCCCGTGGTGCCACTACTTGTAAATATGGTTTTTGGGATTTTGGAAGCGGAAACTATTTTTTTGGATTTAAAAAAATCAATAGGCAAAAAGGGAACATCTTTCAAATGGGTTACATTGCTCTGGTTCTTCCCCAATAGAGAACAAAACTTATGGTATACCGCATTGTTTTCGTATTGGTAACTAAAAACTTCCAGCGCTTTTGCCTGAAATTCGTCGGAACTTTTTAATTCGAAGATGCTTTGGAAGTCCATGGTCAATGTTAAAAGGACAAAAGTAAGGATACCTTTGTTGGTGTAAAATAAAAAAAGCCCCTTTTGTAGGGGCTTCATTGATTAAGTTACATGGGGTAATTTATTTTACGACCAATTTTCTGGTCATCGTTTGGTTGTTTTCCGTGATTTGAAGCACGTATACGCCAGGGATCAATCGGGCTATATTTAGTGAATTTGAAGCTATTCTGTCCTTCAGGACTACGGCCCCAAATACATCGTATACCACTATATCCTTGGTATCGTTCATTTTAGTTGATACATAGACCACATCGTCAAAGGCCGGATTAGGATATAATTTAAATCCAGTAATTTCGGCATTCTTGGGAGATTTAATATCAACCATTTCTTGCGCTGAGAGCAAAAAGCTAAACGTAAGTAATATGGTAAGGTAAATTCTTTTCATGTAAGCCAATTTGGGATGTTGACTGTAAATGTAGGTAAGTAGAATTCTTTCGAACACTATTTGTTGTGAAACACCGAAATTTGTAGGTGAAATGGATTTTGCTAACGGTGAGAAGGGTTCTAAGATGCTAAAAAACAGATTTGCAGCATTTTAACAAGACAATATTGAGAAAGAAGTCGCTTATTTGACGATCAATTTACGTGTAGCTACCTTGTCCTTTTCAAAGATACGGATCATATACACCCCTGCATCCAAATTGGCCAGATTCAATTCTGAACCTAAAATGGTAGTTTCCAATAAATTTCCTCCGAAAACATCAAAAATCATGATTTTCTTGGGCGAATTATCCTTGGTTTTTATAAAAACTTTGCCGTTGGTCACGGGGTTAGGATACACACTTAAACCCTCAATTTCACCCGCACTTGTTTTCTGCTGGCTGAAGGCCATTGTAGAAATGAAAAAAAGAAGAATTAGGTAGAGGTGCTTCATTTATTTGGATATAGAATAAAGGTAGTAATTTTGCCGTCCAGAAGAATGCAACGATCGGGAGAAAATTAAATATAATCGATGAAATGCACAAAACGCCCTCTGTAAGGGCGTTTTTATAGAATATATGTTACGAATTGGGCTTAGTTTCCAGTAGCCCAGGCAAATAGGTCAACGTCCACCAAAGTTCCATTAAATACATCGTCCTTGGCAGTTGTCATCGCAGTACCATCTACAATTACATTGGCCAGTGGCCCATTGTCTTTCATGTCCAGATTGGTTGCATAACCAGAAATGTTCACATTGGTCAATGTTGCTCCAGAGGTCTTTTTAAACTGCAGGGCCATCCCATCAACAGTTGAAACTGCCGTTAAGTTGGTGAATGTTGGGTTGTTGTTGACCCCATCGCCCTCTAATGCTGTAGAGAATCCGGATTTATTGTGCAAAATATAGGTGTTGGTAATAGATCCATTCCATCCTTCCGTCCAGTCTACGGCATCATCCTCATTGTTTTCAAAATACATGTTGGTAGCTTTAACGGTTCCTCCGAAGAACTCAACACCGTCATCTGTCCCGTTCAATACCGCTACGTTCTCTATAGTAGTACCCGACCCTACGGCATAAAGGGTCAATCCGTTGAACTGTGATTCGGCATTGATCTGCGCACCGGCATAGTTGATGATCAAATATTTGATAGATCCAGAGTTATCAGCGTCGTTTGAACCACCATAAGCAATTTGTCCAATTTCTGCAGTAGCATTGGTACCTTCGGTTGTGGTTGCATCACCTGCAATCACCAAGCCGCCCCAATCTCCCGGAGTTTCATTGTTGGAGGTCAATACTACGGGGTTGTTAGCAGTACCCTGTACGTTTATTTTTCCTCCTTTTTGAACTACGATGTAGGTGCTGGTTGAATTACCGGATGCCGTGTTGGCCGTAATTTTGGTTCCAGCAGGGATAGTCAAGGTAGCACCGGCCGAGACGCTATAAGTACCGGTAAGGGTATACTGCTTATTGCCGTCCAAAGTTCTGTCTTCGTTAAGTGTGCCGTTCAATTCAGTACCTTCTCCTTGAGGAGGGGTATATGGTTCGTCTGTTGAGGAGGTGTCGGTACTACAACTTACTCCCAAAATGGCGAAACATGCAATTAATAACATTTTTGAATTCAAATTTTTTGTGTTCATAATCAAGATTTTAATTTCGGTTCGATGTTTTTTTTTAATTAAAATGTATAATTCACTCCTAGGTTAATGCCAACCCCCGTGGTATAGGACAACACTGTCTGGTCTTGGGCAATGCCCGTACCGCTATTCCTTACGGATTGGGTCTGTTCAATAGTTGGGTTCAAAAGATTTTTGCCAACAAGGCGTATATTCCAATTCTTTCCTAAATCTTGGCTCATTACAGCATCTAAAGTCACAAAGCCTTTTTCTATAATTGCCGCATCGTAAAAAACATCCCTGTTCGCTTGATCTGTAGGGACGCCCAGTGCATAGATTTTATCTGACGCGTAATTAGCGGTCAATGATGCCGCAAAGGGATTATCGGATGCCGTCGAAAAATTTAGGCTAGAATTGAAAATCCAGTCGGAAGCCCCTTGTAATTCCGTTTTTGTCAAATTGTTGTATTGGAAACTACGAACCAGATTGCCGTTTTCGTCGAAAATCTCTTTGAGGTCCTGGCTATGAAACATTCTAGTTGCATTGAACACCATGTTAAGGCCAAAGCCTGATTTTCCAGCACCGTCCTCCAGGACCTTTGGAGTTGCTAAATCCAATTTCGTTTCCATCTCAAGCCCAAATACTTCAGCTTTGTCCGCTGAATTAAAATAAGAGAACACGCCCGCAGACCCTCTGTCCCTAACCCTATTGATAGGGTCTGCAATGTTCTTGTAAAATGCGGATACAGATACCAGTTGCCCGGCAGTAGGGAAATATTCCCATTTTAGATCATAATTTAGGTTGCGGGAAGCTTCCAGATCAACATTACCTCTTGTGATCTGTCCTGTTGGAGATACATATTCAAAAGGAGAAACTTCCTTGAATTCTGGCAAGGTCAAGGTTCTGCTCACAGCCAGGCGAAAAGCATTAAGTTCGTTTATACTGTACTTAATGTTTAAACTGGGGTATAAATTGTTGTATTCCTTGATACTTTTTCCTGTTCTGGGGAACAAATTCCCGATATCATAAGTCACGTTGATCTGGTCTTGTTGGTAGCGCATCCCCAC
>JBFIGS010000286.1:0-3499 GCA_041602195.1 Sediminicola sp.
CATATTTACAAGTAGTGGCACCACGGGCAGTATCACCAGCAAACATTTTGTTTTGGACACTAAAATTTACGAGGACAGCTACACCAATGCATTTGAGCTTTTTTATGGTGATATCTCCAACTATTGTGTGTTGGCACTCCTGCCTTCCTATTTGGAGCGTAAGGGATCTTCCTTAATATATATGGTAGATGACCTTATCAAAAAAAGCAACCATCCCGACAGCGGCTTTTATTTGAATGAGATTGACCTTCTCAAGAAAAAAATACAGGATCTGGAAGCTAAAGGCACCAAAATTTTGCTCATTGGTGTTTCCTTTGCCCTCTTGGATATGGTTGAAAAACATTCCCTTCATTTAAAGCATACCATTGTAATGGAAACTGGGGGGATGAAAGGCAGAAGAAAGGAAATGATCCGGGAAGAACTTCACGCCATATTAAAAAAAGGATTTGGGGTAGAACATATACATTCGGAATATGGCATGACAGAGCTTTTATCCCAAGGGTATTCTAAAGGAGATGGTATCTTTAACGCCCCGCCATGGATGAAAATTCTTATCAGGGATCCAGAAGATCCCATGGCCTATCTGTCTCCCGGAAAAACGGGCGGGGTCAATGTCATAGATCTTGCCAACATACATTCCTGTTCCTTTATTGCCACCCAGGATCTGGGGAAGGCATATCCCGACGGGAGTTTTGAAATTTTGGGTCGTTTCGACAATTCGGACATTAGGGGATGCAATCTTATGGTGCTGTAACAAATTATCATCACCCAACAAATTACCATTTATAAACAATTGACTTCCAGATATATAAAAATCAGGGTAATCTTCCTGTTCATTTAATAATTTTACCCCTTTCAAGCCTAAAATGGAGGTTGCATCTCCACTCCAAATCTTACACTTCAACGGGAACACCTAGGCTTTAACTTTATTTATTAAAACTACTTTATCCACTTATGATTTGGTTGTATTGAACACTTAAAATACCATATCATGAAACGAAAAGATTTTATCAAGCACAGTATGTGGGTGGGAGCTACGGCATTTACCCTGCCCGCTTTGGGAAACCCCTTAAACAAAAAGAGCTCAGAGGAAACATTGGATCCTAAAATTATCAGGAATGATGAAGGAAAGACCATCAACGTCCTTGGCGACATACAGACTTTTAAATTAACAGGGAAGGATACGAACGGTCTCTTTACCCTCATTGAAGAATACAATACGCCTGGCACGATGATCCCTCCACATGTACATACCAAGGAGGATGAAATATTCAAAGTATTGGAAGGGGAGTTGGAACTGACCGTGGGCGATAAAACCACGGTTTTAAAAGCAGGTGATCTGGCCTTTGGTCCTCGAAATATACCCCATTCCTGGAAAGTGATAGGTGATAAAAATGCCAAAGTAATTTTAAGCGTCTTTCCCGCCGGGATAGAAAACATGTTTGAAGAACTGGGTGCTTTGCCCCCAGGACCACCGGATATGGAAAAGGTCATGGAGATCTGTGCCCGTCAAGGGATTACCTTTCTTTAATATCAAGCATTAAAAAAACGGGTATTGAACATGGTTCAATACCCGTTTTTTAATATTAATTCCTGCCTCTAGTTGGCTACCAGCACAAAATAATTCTTCTTACCACGCTGTAAAAGCACGTACTTTCCATTAATCAAATCTGCCGTGGTAATGGTATAGTCTTCCTTTACCTTTTCCTTGTTCACCGAAATAGAATTTTGCTTCAATTCACGCCTTGCCTCCCCATTGGATCCCAAAAATCCTGTTTTGGCCGCAAGTGCCCCTATCATATCCAATCCTTCTTCTATATCCTTTAAAGCTACTTCGGCTTGGGGAACACCTTCGAAAACATCCAAAAATGTCTTCTCATTCAACCCTTTCAGATCAGTAGAGGTAGATTTACCAAATAAAATCTCACTGGCCTTTATAGCATTGTCCAAATCATCTTGGGAATGTACCATAACCGTAATCTCTTCCGCCAATCTTTTTTGAAGCACCCTTAAATGCGGGGCTTCCTTATGCTCAGTAGCCAAAGCTTCAATCTCTTCTTTCGTTAAAAAAGTAAATATCTTAATGTACTTCTCTGCATCCTCATCTGAGGTGTTCAACCAATATTGATAGAATTTATAAGGTGAGGTCCTATTGGCATCCAACCAAATATTTCCACCTTCGGTCTTTCCAAATTTAGTCCCATCGGCTTTGGTAATCAAAGGACAGGTCAAAGCATATCCCTTTCCCCCTGCAATCCTTCGGATTAGCTCAGTTCCTGTTGTAATATTGCCCCATTGATCACTACCTCCCATTTGAAGTGTACAGTTGTGTTTTTGGTACAAGTGCAGAAAATCATACCCTTGTACCAATTGGTAGGTGAACTCCGTAAAGGACATCCCTTCTTTGGCTTCGGCTGAAAGTCGTTTTTTAACCGAGTCTTTCGCCATCATATAGTTCACGGTGATATGCTTCCCAACATCCCTAATGAAATCCAAAAATGAGAAGTCTTTCATCCAATCGTAGTTGTTTACCAGGATGGCTGCATTATCCTCATTGCTCTTAAAATCCAAGAAACGGGACAATTGTTCCTTTAGTGCATTTTGGTTATGGCGCAGTGTAGCCTCATCCAATAGGTTTCGTTCCGCAGATTTCCCTGAAGGATCCCCAATCATTCCTGTTGCACCACCCACCAAAGCAAAAGGTTTATGCCCTGCCAATTGAAAGTGTCGCAAAAGCATTACTCCTACAAGGTGCCCAATATGCAAGGAATCGGCCGTAGGATCAATACCTACGTAAGCAGCCTGCATCCCACTTAACAAATGTTCTTCTGTTCCGGGCATCACATCGTGCAACATTCCCCTCCATTTTATTTCCTCTATAAAATTTGAAGCCATGCTAGTCTCTTATTTTTACAATAGCTGCAAATATAAAGGGTATCACCGTCTTTTTATAGGTATTGGTTCCAAAAATTAGGGCCCCTACCTAAAAAACCAACCTTCTTGTCGCACTATAACTCATGATCTGTATTCTGGATGCAAGAAATTAAAAGCTTTATGTATAATTGCCTAAATTTGGGCCATGGTTTTAGTCACAGGAGGAACGGGCTTGGTGGGATCCCATCTACTGTTCAAATTAGTGGAACAGGGTGTTAAGGTAAGAGCGATCCATCGTGCGGAAAGCGACCTATCTAGAGTGGAAAGAATATTTTCATATTACACTGGGCAATCCTCTGAATTGTTTGAAAAAATTGAGTGGGCCACCGCCGATATTAATAATATCCCCGATCTGGAAAAGGTTTTCGAAGGTATAACGCATGTTTACCATTGCGCCGCATTAATTTCCTTTGACCCCAAGGATTATGGTCTATTGCACAAGATAAATGTAGAAGGAACTGCAAATATCGTCAACCTATGTATCGCTAATACTATTGAAAAACTATGCTATGTCAGCTCCATAGCCGCCATCGGAAAGAGTATTGGAGAGAAGGAGGCTACTGAG
>JBFIGS010000287.1:0-3497 GCA_041602195.1 Sediminicola sp.
ACAGAGCGATTAAGCCCTTACGAAATGGGACGTATCGATTCTGATCTGATGTACGATATTGTAAAAAAATGGGAATGGGGCAATGCAGGAAGCCCAGACATCTATCACGACCCACAAACTAGGTCCCAAGGTCTTTCATTTAGAGGTAATTTAGCCCGACTAACGGAGACGCTCATTGCCGAAAGGAAGATTGAAAAGGCCAAAGAGATCATCAATATAGCCATGGACAATATGCCGCTGGACTATTTTGGATACTACGCTTTTGTTGAACCGTTCTTGGACGGGTATTATAAGGTTGGAGAAACCCAAAAGGCTAGGGACCTGTTCCATAGATTGAAGAAGAAATATCAGGAGCGATTGGAATATTATGAGAGTATCCCATTGAATCAGCAATATGAAAACATCAATGATATCATAGCTGACATGGAGGGATATAGAAGGAATATTGATATCCTAATTGGTAACAGGGATAAGGACCTTGCGGAAAAGGAAACCCTGCTCTTTAATGAATACATTGATAAGTTCAGCCACTTTTACAAGGACGATATGTTGGAAGACGACCTCCCCATGGAAGAAGAGCTGGAAATGATGGACAGTATGGAAATTGAAGGGGGCACAATACCAAAGGATACCGTACCTTCAGTCATTGAAGAATAGAGCAATAAAAAAGCGGGATGATGATCATCCCGCTTTTTTGTTTATATATATTCGTTTAATATCCCAATTAAGGTATTGGCATCCTGTTCGCCACTTTGGCGCCATACCATTTCTCCTTTTTTATAGATCATAAGGGTTGGCAAGCCTTTCACCCTTAATGCCTGTGACAGTTCTTTATTTTTATCAACATCGATCTTAATCACCTTTCCTTTATCGCCCAAGGCTGCTGCAACATCCCTCAATACGGGATGCATGGCCGTGGATTGTTCATTCCACTCTGCATAAAAATCTAACAGAACAGGTACGTCTAAATCAATTAGTTCACCAAACTTGGACATATAGAAACATTTCGGTTATCAATCAAAAGTAAGAAAAAATGTTAAAATACTAACGATAGCTGTGTTTTTGTAAAATTTTAGTGCGTTAAAACTACACCAATGCCTTCTTTTTTAAAGTAATTACGGTTATCTCGGGCCAAATACCCACCCTTCCAGGATAGCCTAAAAAGCCAAAACCTCGGTTCACATTTATATATTGTCCCAATTCCTCATAGACCCCTGCCCAATATTTATACCTCCATTTTACCGGGCTCCACTTCACCCATCCCGGAATTTCTATCCCAAACTGCATCCCATGCGTATGTCCGCTCAAAGTGAGGTGATAATGGTAATCATCATGGATCACCTTGTCCTCCCAATGGGATGGATCGTGGCTCATCAAAATTTTGAAATCGTCCTTATCCACATTGGATTTGGCCATATTAAGGTCTCCTGCTTTTTTAAAGCCTCCTCTTCCCCAATTCTCCACTCCTATCAAGGCGATTTTGGCACCGTCCTTTTCCACATACCTACTTTCATTCAACAAAAGGTCAAACCCAATATTCTTTTGTAGGATTTTTAAATCCTCGAGATTCTTCATTTTCTCCTCTGGGGTATCCCAATCTATATAATCCCCATAATCATGGTTCCCCAAAATAGAGAACTTACCATCTTTCGCCTCCAGGGTAGAAAACAATTCCGACCAAGGATGCATCTCGTCAGCCTTGTTGTTCACCATATCCCCTGTAAACAAGAGCACATCACTTTTCTGGCGATTTATAAGGTCAATGGCATACTCAATCTTTTCCCGATCATCAAAACTGCCACTGTGCACATCTGAAATCTGGGTGATCTGGTAATTGTGAAAAGCGTCCGGCAAATCATCAAATTCCAAATTGTACTTAAGCACCTTAAAATTGTATTTCCCCTTGTACATCCCATACAAAAGGGCACTAAAGGGAATAGCCGCAATCCCCATGGCCAGGATGCTTAAAAAACGTCTTCTTTCCGGGAAGGTGAATTCTTTCGCCGTACCGAACAATTTCTGGTACCCCCCACTCAACATTCTAAAGAGATCTTCCGAAAACAGAAAAAGGATCGTGATCAACTTAAAGGTCAGCATGGTCAACAAGAGTCCAAATGCATAACTTTTTGGCCTGTTTAAAACCCTGCCTGTATCATCCCCAACGGTAAACTGATATACAAAATTCCCCAAGACCAAAAGTGACAACAGAATAAATGCATAATACACCCAAGGATATCTGGAGACTGTTTTTAAGGCTTGAAGGGTATATAGACCCAAGGCAAGATAGATGGCAATAAATATGATCCAACGAAGCATAGACTACTTTTTTACAAAGATATTTTATAATTGGGACGACCTGCCTATTTTATATTTCATTTAACCAATCCCTTAATAGCCTTAATCATACTTTCATCTGTCAGGGCAACAGAATCCTCCTCAAAAAAGGCACGACTGTTCATAGAGATACGCGGAAGGCCATCCAGGGTTTTATAAAATTTTGTTCCCGATAAATGTACCGCTTTAAATTCCCTTTTCTTAAACTCCAATACATTTTCTGGTTTAACACCCCCTCCAGGGATTATTGTGCAGACAGACGCCTTATCCTGCAATCTTTCCAATAACTGCATCCCTTTTACGGCAGAAGTCTCTTGACCAGAAGTCAAAATATTGTCTACCCCCAGGCCTTCAAGTTGCCCCAGGGCTTCCATAGGGTCCAACACCCAATCAAAGGCCCTGTGAAATGTAAATTCCATTCCCTTGGCCAAGTCTACCAATTCTTTGGTACGTTTAATATCAATTTTAAAATCTTTATAAAGCACGCCAGTGACAACACCCTCAAATCCCATGTCCCGGCAAAAAAGAATATCATTTTTAATCGTTTCAAAATCGGATTTTGAATAGGTGAAATCCCCACTTCTGGGTCTGACCAGCACATGAATGGGGATGGAAATATGCTCTTTTACACTTTTCAACAGCCCTGGAGATGGGGTGATTCCACCAACTCCAAGTTCCATACAAAGCTCAATCCTATCTGCTCCTCCTTTTTGGGCGTTCAAGGCAGATTCCAAAGAATTGGCACATACTTCTATGATCATAATCCCTATATTTAGGTCCTTAAAAATAAGCAACCCCGACAGATGAAACGCAGAAATTTCCTTAAAAATTCCACGATGGGTACGGCTGGATTAATTTCTACACCCATACTCGCTTCCTTTGATAAAGATCGGTCCAATCCCTTAACGGCCGCACAAAGCCTTAACAAACCGTTTCCTATGGTGATCTGTACCTGGAACTTTGCCAATGCCACAGCCAAAGCCTGGGAAGTGCTCAACGCCGGAGGAAATTCACTCGATGCCGTGGAACAAGGGGTCATGATTGAAGAAGCCGATGTGGACAACCAGACCGTGGGCAAGGGAGGTAGGCCGGACAGGGACGGAAATGTTACCCTGGATGCATGTATCATGGACAAAGATGGTAATTGTGGAGCTGTAGTCTAC
>JBFIGS010000288.1:0-3493 GCA_041602195.1 Sediminicola sp.
AATCCATTCTTTATCCCTAAGATGATCGCTGATATTGCCCCTGGCAATATATCCATAAAGCATGGTTTTATGGGACCCAACTATACAACGGTATCAGCGTGTGCCTCTTCGGCCAATGCCATGATCGATGCCCTTAACTATATCCGTTTGGGCCATTGTGATGTTATTGTTACCGGTGGTAGTGAAGCAGCTGTAACCATTGCAGGAATGGGAGGATTTAATGCCATGCATGCCCTATCTACCTTAAATGAGAGCCCTGAAACTGCCTCTAGGCCATTTGATGCCACTAGGGATGGTTTTGTGCTGGGTGAAGGCGCTGGAGCATTGATTCTTGAAGAATACGAACATGCCAAGGCAAGGGGAGCAAATATATATGCCGAAATTGTCGGTGGTGGAATGTCCAGTGACGCATATCATATGACAGCACCACATCCAGATGGTATTGGGGTAGTTCGCGTTATGGAAAATTGCTTACGTGATGCCGGCCTAAAACCTGAAGATGTTGATGCGATCAATACGCATGGTACGTCGACCCCCTTGGGAGATGTAGCAGAGTTGAAAGCTATTACCAAGGTATTTGGCGCACATGCAAAAAATATTAATATAAATTCTACCAAGTCTATGACCGGCCATCTCTTGGGAGCCGCCGGAGCTATAGAGGCCATTGCCTCCATATTGGCAATGAAATACAGTTTGGTGCCACCAACCATCAACCACACTACGGTAGATGAGAACATAGACCCTAACCTAAACCTCACGTTGAACAAGGCCCAGAAAAGAGAGGTTAATGTGGCCATGAGCAATACGTTCGGTTTTGGAGGACACAACGCTTGCGTTGTTTTTAAAAAAATAAGTTAAATAGCGAATGAATTTTCCTTCCAATATATTCAATTCCCATCCTAAAGAGGATGGGGATTTTTTTGGGGGAATGACTAGAATACTTGGATTTAAGCCCAAGAAATTAGACATCTACAAAAAGGCATTTCTCCACCGCTCCGCCAACGTAAAAGACGCCAAGGGGAACCCTATGAACTATGAGCGATTAGAATTCTTAGGAGATGCCATGCTCGGCACCATAATATCCCGTTACCTCTACAATGAAGTTCCGGAAGGAGACGAGGGATACTTGACCAAAATGCGCTCAAAAATTGTAAGTAGGGAGCATTTGAACGAGTTGGGAAAGGACCTAAACCTTATCGATTTTGTGGAAAGCAGAATTCCAAGATCGCACTTTGGGGACAATATCCATGGGAATGTTTTTGAGGCCCTGGTAGGGGCTATTTATTTGGATAGAGGGTATAAATACTGTGAAAAATTTATCAATTCCAGAGTGATTATCCCATATGTGGATATAGAACAACTGGAGGGTAAGGTTATCAGCTATAAGAGCTTGGTCATTGAGTGGTGCCAAAAACAGAAAAAGACCTTTAATTACAACGTATATGAGGATACCGGCAAGGATGTCCTAAAACATTTCGCTGTTAAGCTCACCATAGGGAACAATGTTGTTGCCAAAGCTAGAGCAACCTCCAAAAAAAAGGCAGAGGAAAGAGCTTCCAAGAGGGCTTATTTTGCATTACAGAACAAAATTGACAAAACCGAATAAATTTACACCAACTCAATCGTTTTCGTTGATTTAAAGGCTCTTAAACCTTTTGGTGGGTTATGTTTCTTACGTTATATATCATATATTTACGTTTTGCATACAAGTTATGGCGGCCATACATAAAATTTCCGAAGACTTTTTTGAGGATTCGTATACATTGATCGCATTGCACAGTAGTTTGGAAGATCATGTATTGGTTTACGCCCTTAATATGTGTCTTAAATCAAAACTAAAAAGGTCTAAAGATGATTTGGATATTTCCAAAGATATTTCTTTCCCTATATTCGAATGGAAAGACATTGCACATGATGCCATTTGGACCCTCATAACAAATTACAGTATTAAGGAAGAAAATTTAGGTCAAGAAGACCTATTTGGGAACGAACCATCCTATAGAACCCATTACCTGGTGCCCGAGCATAGGGATGTGGATTACTTTTTAAAGGTAGAAATGGATGAGGTAGGTGATTGCGAAACAATTGTAAGGGAAATCTTGAAGATTCCTAAAGTAATCACTGCTTATACCGTGGATAACAAAAAACTAAAATCAAAAAATAATTTAATTTTTTAAAACAATGCCAAGCAACAAAAAGACAAAGATAGTCGCAACCCTAGGGCCCGCTACTAGTAAGAAAGAGGTGCTGAGAGAAATGATCGAGGCTGGGGTAGACGTCTTTAGGATTAATTTTTCCCATGCAGATTATAAGGATGTTTCGGAACGTATTAAAATGATCCGTGAACTAAATGACGAGATGGGCACCAATACTTCAATTTTAGGTGATTTACAAGGCCCAAAACTTAGGGTTGGTGTAATGGCAGGAGAAGTAGTGGTAGCGCCAGGAGATGAGATTACCTTTGTAACAGGAAAGCCTTTTGAAGGGAATGCGGAAAGGGTATACATGAACTACAGCACTTTTCCCCAAGATGTTAATCCGGGAGAAAATATATTATTGGACGACGGAAAGTTGATGTTTGAGGTGATGACGACCAATAGAAAGGATGAGGTTCGCGCCAAAGTGATCCAAGGTGGCCCATTGAAATCAAAGAAAGGGGTAAACCTTCCAAACACAAACATTTCCTTACCTGCCTTGACAGAAAAGGATATTAAGGATGCCATTTTTGCCATTAAGGAAAAAGTAGATTGGATAGCTCTTTCTTTTGTTCGCTTTAGCCAAGATTTGATTGATCTACAAAATTTGATCGCAGAACATTCCGATGTTAAAATACCGATCATTGCTAAAATTGAAAAGCCAGAAGCTGTTGAAAATATAGATAAGATCGTTGCCTATTGTGATGGGTTAATGGTCGCTAGGGGAGATTTAGGTGTGGAAGTTCCCGCACATGAAGTTCCTTTGATTCAAAAACAATTGGTTTTAAAGGCGAAAAAAGCAAGGATCCCCGTGATCATTGCTACGCAGATGATGGAGACGATGATTACCAGTCTTACGCCTACAAGAGCTGAAGTAAACGATGTTGCCAATTCAGTTATGGATGGTGCCGATGCAGTAATGCTATCTGGTGAGACTTCTGTTGGTAATTATCCAGTACAGGTAATTGAAAAAATGACCAGTATCCTGAAAAGTGTTGAAGGATCCAATCTTATTAAGGTACCTCAAGATCCGCCACAGATCCGTACCAAGAGATATATTACCAAGTCCATTTGTTATCATGCCTCCTTAATGGCCAATGAGATCAAGGCCAAGGCAATATCAACCTTGACAAATAGTGGGTATACTGCATTTCAAATTTCAGCTTGGAGACCTAGTGCACATATTTTGGTATTTACTTCCAACAAAAGAATTTTGACCCAGTTAAATCTTTTGTGGGGTGTTAAGGCTTTTTATTATGACAAATATGTTTCAACAGATGAAACTATTGAGGACGTAA
>JBFIGS010000289.1:0-3446 GCA_041602195.1 Sediminicola sp.
AAAAGCACCATGAAAATCGAGTAATTTTTCTTCATAATAGTGTTGTTTGAGTTAATATTCCATGTATAAGGTAAGTATTTTATGCCAAACCACTGATAGTCAATAGTATAATATTACTTTTTTCGATGGTTTAGAAGCTGCCTCATCTTCAATCAATATTGTATTTTTGAACAAAAAGATACGATGCAGCATATCATAGACAGATTTATCAATTATGTTACCATAGACACCCAAAGTGATTCAAGTTCCAACACTACTCCAAGCACTTCCAAGCAATGGAATTTGGCCAATAAACTGGTAGAAGAGTTAAAGGGAATCGGGATGCAGGATGTAACCATTGATGAAAACGCCTATATCATGGCCACCCTACCAAGTAATATTGAAAAACAGGTCCCTACCATAGGATTTATTTCCCATTTTGATACATCCCCCGACTTTAGTGGGACCAATGTGAAACCACAGATCATTACGAATTATAACGGGAAAGATATTGTCCTTAATAAGGAAAAGGGGATAGTTTTATCGCCTTCCTATTTTGATGATTTGCTTTTGTATAAGGGACAGACCCTTATTACCACGGATGGCACCACCCTACTAGGGGCAGATGATAAGGCAGGGGTTACAGAAATTGTAACAGCCATGGAATACCTCATCAACCATCCTGAAATAAAACACGGGAAAATTAGGGTAGGTTTTACTCCCGATGAGGAAATTGGTCGTGGAGCCCATAAATTTGATGTTGATAAATTTGGTGCCGATTGGGCCTATACCATGGATGGCAGCCAAATTGGGGAATTGGAATATGAGAATTTCAACGCGGCAGAGGCCAAAATTACCATCCACGGAAAAAGTGTCCATCCAGGATATGCCAAAGGAAAAATGGTAAATGCCATCTTGATAGCCCATGAGTTTCTAAATCACCTACCACCAGCCGAAGTACCTCAAAAAACCACTGGTAGGGAAGGATTTTTTCATGTACACCATATTCAGGGAGAAATTGAGTTGGCCACAATTGAATTGATCATTAGGGATCACGATCTAACACTGTTCGAAAAACGCAAACACGACTTACAAGCTATAGAAACCAAATTAAATGATCTGTACGGCAACTGCCTATCCTTGGAAATCAAAGATCAGTATTTCAATATGAAGGAAAAGGTTGAGCCCGTTTTCCATATTGTGGAATTAGCGAAAGAGGCAATGCTTTCGGTTGGAATTACCCCTATAATAAAACCTATACGAGGCGGAACGGACGGCTCCCAACTAAGCTATATGGGCCTTCCTTGCCCGAATATTTTTGCCGGAGGGCATAATTTCCATGGAAAATATGAATACGTCCCTGTTGAAAGTATGCAAAAAGCAGTAGAGGTCATCGTTAAGATATGCGAATTAAATGGTGCACAAACCAATTAAAATGGACAAGTCAGAAAAAATAGAAGCTTTCTATAACAAGGAACATCATTTTAAGGACGCCATAGTCCTTTTGCGGAGTTTGGCCAAACAGACCGAATTGGAAGAGACCCTAAAATGGGGAGCTCCGGTCTATACCATTAATAATAAAAATGTTTTGGGTATCATGGCATTTAAGGAACACTTTGGCCTATGGTTCTTCAATGGAGTGTTCCTCAAAGATCCTATGGGAGTCTTGGAAAATGCCCAAGAGGGGAAAACCAAAGCCATGAGGCATTGGAAGTTCAGCAATATAGAAGAGATTGATGAAAAAGCGGTAATTCAATATCTGGAAGAAGCCATTGCCAATCAAAAAGAGGGCAAGGTGCTACAAAAAGAAAAAAGTATCTCAATAAAAATGCCGGTGTTATTAAAGGAAGCCTTGGAAAGCAATCCTGAAGCAAAAAAACAATTTCAACTACTTACCCCTTACAAACAGAAAGAATACTACGAATATATTTCCACGGCAAAGCAAGAAAAGACCAAACTTACGAGGTTGGAAAAAAGCATGGTACTCATCCTTCAGGGAATAGGGCTAAACGACGCTTACAGGAAATAGGATATAAAAAAAGCACCAAAGGAAATCCTTTGGTGCTTTTAATACTTACTTTGAAAAATATTACTTCTTTTCCGGTTCAGGAGCGTTTAACTTTTTGCTCATCTCCATTGATATGGCAGAACGATCAAATTTGATCTTACCGGCCATGGTTTCCAAAATACAGGAAAAATCCTTGTCATTCAGTTCCATGATCTTTCCGTGCATACCACTTTTGGTAATTACTTTATCTCCTTTTTTTAATTGTTCCGCAAATTTCTTCTCGTCTTTTTGACGTTTCATTTGTGGGCGTATCATAAAAAAATAGGCCACTACAAAAATCAATACAAGAGGAAGAAATGGATATTGTTCTAACATTTTTTAAATTATTTCTTTAATGGAATAGCAGCTCCTTGAGCTCCTTTTGGGTTTACAAAAGCCTGTATCCTCAAGATCTCAGATCCCTTGGCTGTATTGGCCGTTACTGTTATGGTTTTAGTTACTTGATTCTGACCTGAACCATTGAATTTCACCAACATTTGTCCAGTTTCACCTGGCGCAATAGGTGTGTTTTTTGGAAATTCTGGTACTGTACAACCACAGCTACTTTTTGCGTCCGTAATAATCAATGGCGCATCTCCTGTATTGGTAAAACTAAAGATAGTCTCTTGGGGAGCACCTTGCTCTATGGTACCAAAGTCGTGCTCAGATTTATCAAAACTCATAACAGGAAGGCTTTTGGCCGCTGTATCTCTCTCTGCTGCAACTTCTACATTTTCAGCATTTATTTTAGTGGACGCTTTTTCTTTACAAGAAAATAAAGCCAGTGCAGAAACTAAGCTTAAGGTAATGACAGTTCTTTTCATTTTATTATTCTGTTTTTATTATTTAATAATTTCAAAATTAAGGAATATTCTTTTATAACAAACCTCTCCCTACTTTTTTAAGTTTTCCTTCGGCCCTATAATCTTTTACAAGGTTATCCAAAATTCCATTGATAAAAATACTACTCTTTGGGGTAGAATACTCTTTTGCAATTTCCAGGTATTCATTAATGGTCACCCTTTCCGGAATGGAAGGAAAGTTCAACAACTCACAAATTGCCATTTTTAATAGGATGGCATCTACATCAGCAATTCGATCTTTATCCCAATTCGGTGTTTTTCCCTCTATTTCCTTCACCAAAACCTCATTGTTCAACAAGGTCTTCACCAATAATTTTTTAGCGAATTCTAGATCGTCCTCATCCTGCACCAATTGTGGCAAGAAATAGGTGTTGGTCTTATCGGCTGTCACCTTCTTTAATTGTTTAAGAATAAAGGTATTTACAATCGGAATATCATCTACCCATGTAAGCTTATCATCCTCAAAATGATCATAGATTTTCTCGTTGGGCGCAATTACATTCCTAAAAAGATCAATAACCAGTTCTTTGTCCGCTTGATAGGAACTAGATGGGATC
>JBFIGS010000290.1:0-3434 GCA_041602195.1 Sediminicola sp.
AGTTTTTCCAATTCTGTGTAAAAAAACGGGAGCAAGGCTTCTTTTACATACGGAATTAGGATATTTTGACGCAGGGAGAGACGAATCTCCCCAGCAGCGTACTTCTCTACCAAATCTGCCAAGGCACGAGCCTTATCTATATAAAAATCCCCCAATTTTACCTTCACCCCAATGGCTACAAAACCGGTTTGTTTTTGGGGAACTATATTGGTTGCCTTCCAATTTTCAAATGCCTCTTGGTCCGCTTTTGTTACCTCTGGCACATTTACATCGGCTATTTGAGCTTGTGGGTAGGCATTGGCATCAATAGGGTAGGTTTTAAAGGGAATGGCCTTTTGTTCTGCTTCCAATAATTCTTTAAATCCATCCAGACCCAAGTCCTTTATTAAGAATTTCATCCTAGCCTTGGCCCTACTTTTTCGTTCCCCATATCGGTCGAACACCCTAACGACCCCTTCCATCAAAGGAATGATCTGATCACTTGGCAAATAGGAAAACAATTCATCCGCATGACGGGGCTGGGAACCCAAGCCACCACCCAACATTACTTTAAAACCTGGAACCCCATTTTGGAGTTTGGCAATAAAGCCAAGATCGTGCATATATGAAAGTCCCGTATCCGCATCACTGGCTGAAAAAGAAACTTTAAATTTCCTTCCCATTTCCTGACTGACAGGATTCCTCAAAAAATATTGGAATAAAGCATGCGCATAAGGGGATACATCAAAAGGTTCCTCGGTATCTATCCCCGCTGTTTCACTTGCCGTTACGTTTCTAACAGTGTTACCACAGGCTTCACGTAAGGTAATATCATCCTTTTCCAATTGGGACCAAAGTTCAGGAGTCCGGTTAAGATCCACATAATGGATCTGAATATCCTGTCTAGTGGTAATGTGTAAACGTCCAGTAGAATATTCTTCCGAAACATCACAGATCCTTCGCAATTGGTTAGAGGACACTTTTCCATAAGGCAATTTGATACGTATCATTTGCACCCCTTCCTGACGTTGCCCATAAACACCCCTTGCCAAACGAAGGCTTCTAAACTTTTCTTCGTCTAGCTTCCCTTCATGGAACTGGCGTATTTTGGCCTCCAAGTCAATAATATCCTTTTGTACTACTGGATTTTCTATTTCTGTTCTAAAACTTTGCATAGGACCGCTTCTCTAATTATTACTGGCGTTTTTATTATATCCCTATTTATTCTATGTATTTGATAGGATAAATATAAAAAGAGCGCCTTACTTTATTTATTTATTAATGGGATCAGTTTATAAAACCAACGCCTGCCGTGGTATTGGATTGGGTATCTATCAATATAAATGACCCATTGGCTTTGTTGTCTTTATACGCATCAAAATAAATTGGCTTGCTCAATTTGATGCTCACTTCCCCAATTTCATTCAAGGCCAATTTATTATTGGCATCATGTACGCCCGTGTATTCTGTAGATACCACATTTTTAATGGCATCAATTTTGGACAATACCTTATTGGTGTTATGCTGAACCATGTATTTAGCTCCTGGCTGCAGTTGTTTACTATCCATCCAACATACAGTTGCCGTAATCTGTTTTTCAATTTGTGGAAGCTCATTGCTCTTTACCAACATATCCCCTCTGGTGATATTGATATCATCCTCCAAGGTGATATTTACGGAACTACCCGCAACGGCCTCATCATATTTTTTATCAAAAAAGTAAATTTCCTTTACTTTGGATTGCGTTAAAGATGGCAACACGGTTACGCTGTCCCCCACTTTTAGGCTACCACCATATATTTTACCGGCATATCCTCTAAAATCATGATATTCATCCATTTTGGGTCGGATGACCGACTGAACTGGAAAACGTACTTGTCCCTTATCATAAACATCAGCGGCCTCCAAATTTTCCAAATGTCCAAGAATGGTGTCCCCATCGTACCAGGTCATAGCATCCGTTCTTTTCACAATATTGTCGCCTTTCAGCGCACTCACCGGAATATAACTCACGTTTTGTTCTTGGTAGGTGCTCTTCGCATTCAAGGCCTCAAAATCCCTTTTGATATCATTGAACACCTCTTCTGAATAATCTACCAGATCCATTTTATTGACCGCTACGATCACATCTTTTACCTTTAAAAGGTTGTTGATAAAAAAATGACGATAGGTCTGTTCTATCACTCCTTTTCTTGCATCAATCAGAATAATGGCCACTTGGGATGTAGATGCTCCGGTAACCATGTTCCTGGTATACTCTACATGCCCAGGGGTATCTGCAATTATATAACTTTTGGTGGGTGTGGAAAAATAAATATGGGCTACATCAATGGTTATCCCCTGTTCCCTTTCGGCCACAAGTCCGTCCGTAGCCAATGAGAAATCCAAATAATCATAGCCTCTCTGTCTGCTACTTTTCTCTATGGCTTCCAACTTATCATCGGTGAGGGATTTTGTATCGTAAAGCAACCTTCCAATCAAGGTGCTCTTCCCATCATCCACACTTCCTGCTGTTGCTATTTTTAGTACTTCCATGCCTTTATGAACCTCTCCTTGGGAAAGGATTTTTTTGTTTGATCTATTGCTTGTGATTTACATCTTTCCGATTCCGGATCAATGCTTTAGAAATATCCTTGTTGCTTGCGTTTTTCCATGGCTGCCTCGGAACGCTTATCATCAATACGGGCACCTCGCTCAGAAATTTTTGATTCACGGATTTCAGCGACCACCTTATCAATGGTATCTGCATGTGATAGAACGGCAGCTGTACAGGACATATCCCCTACGGTTCTAAATCTTACTGTGCGCTCCTCCACCTTTTCATCTTCCGCACGAAACACTACTCCGTCCTCCGCAGACCAGATCAATCCGTCCCTTTCAAAAATATTACGTTGGTGTGCAAAATAAATGGATGGGATTTCAATCTCCTCTTTTTGTATATAGCTCCACACATCCAATTCTGTCCAGTTACTGATAGGAAACACCCTTACATTCTGACCAATCTCTATTTGTCCATTGAGCATATCGAACAATTCTGGACGCTGATTTTTCTCATCCCATTGTCCAAAATCGTCCCGGACAGAAAAAATACGTTCTTTTGCCCTAGCCTTTTCCTCATCTCTTCTGGCACCACCAATACAGGCATCGAACTTAAATTCCTCGATAGCATCTAAAAGGGTAGTGGTCTGCAACATATTCCTACTGGCATATTTTCCAGATTCCTCAACTACTTTCCCTTGATCTATTGAATCCTGCACCTTGCGAATGATGAGTTCCACGCCCAGTTCCTTTGCCAGTTTATCCCTGAATTCTATGGTTTCCGGGAAATTGTGACCAGTATCGATATGCATTAAAGGAAATGGGATTTTTGCAGGAAAGAATGCCTTTTGTGCCAATCGGACCAAAGTAATGGAATCCTTACCTCCAGAAAATAACAATACAGGTCTTTCGAACTG
>JBFIGS010000291.1:0-3433 GCA_041602195.1 Sediminicola sp.
GGAACGAATGGAGGGACTTTTGAAACTTAAAGAATCTCTTATTTCCGAGTTAACCCAGAAAAAAAAAGAATAAGGATCTTCCCCTTTTTTATATTAAATATGTTGTAAATGCCATTGAAATTGGCCAATAAAAAAAGCTTCCCTAATTTTCATTAAAGAAGCCTTAGCTGTTGAATTGAATGCTAAAAAAGTAAAATAGGGGGGATTAATCTTTACTTTTTGTCTTTTCAATTTCCTGGGTCACATCCAAAAGAAGTTTTTGTAACTCGTTTTCCTGACGCTCCCTAATTTTTTGCTCAATTATCTTTTCAATTTCCTGTTGTTTGGTGGCAGGCAATTGATCGAATTCCAAAGACTTGGATTCCGCACCTTTTTTAATCATTTCACCTTCACCCGTCATCAACCAAACTAAATTTAATTGTGGGTATGTTCTAATGATTGTTTCAATTACATCACTACCAATTGAGGCATGATTTTTTTTCATCCTTAAAGTATAACCGTTTCCGGCCCCTATGGACAAATCAAATTGTCGGGCACTTAATCCCGCGTATTTGATGAATTGTGTTAACCGATCTATCGTTTTTATCATAATGGAGGATTTTGTTGTAGATATAAATCTATAACGTTATCGAATATACAAGCAAATATAGGTAAATAATGAGTGGTATAAAATTATTATTGAGATAAAATTCAATTAATTTTGTGGTTTGTAGGACTTTATCTTTATTTCTGGTAGTTTATTCTGTATGAATGGTGCATTAATCAACATATTTTTTTGTAACAATAAAAAATGAAAAATCAAGACTTTATTCTTCATTCGCAAAGATTTATTACTACAATCCTATGTGATTCATACTTTTTAGCACCTGAAATTGTTATTAATTGGAAATAATAATGGAAAAAAATAAAAGTCACCTATTTGCCAAATGTTATGTTCCGGGTCTTGTGATCTACAATTTCTATAAACAGATTTGTGCAATCCTCGGGGATATAGGAAGGAACCTTTTCCGGCCATTCTATAAAAACCCATGCCCCAGAATATAAATATTCTTCTACACCAAAATCCAAGGCTTCTTCCTCGTTCTCCAATCTGTAAAAATCAAAATGGTACCCCAATAACTCATTGGAGGTTGTATGATATTCATTAACGATCCCAAAAGTTGGGCTGTTGGCATTGCCCGCACCTCCCAATTCTTTTACCAATGCTTTTATAAGGGTGGTTTTACCTGCCCCCATGGGACCATGGAAGCAAATCACCTTCGATTTGGCCGTTGCCACTATTTTTTTTGCCACTTCGGGCAGCTCTTTTTCTGAATACATCATACTACAATAATCTAATCTGCCTATCTAGGCTCAAGAACTATAAATGGTATTATAACCTCTTCCAATGATACGCCCCCATGCTGATAGGTGTTCCTGTAATAACTCACATAGTGGTTGTAATTATTGGGATAGGCAAAAAACAAATCGTTCTTTGCAAAAATAAACGAACTGCTCACATTTATAGTAGGAAGATTAACATCTTTTGGATTCCTTATTTCTAAGACATCCTTTTCCTCATACGTAAGGCTTCTCCCTGTTTTATATCGTAGGTTAAGGCTCGTCTCCTTATCTCCAATGACCTTTGAAGGTTGTTTAACATTTATGGTACCATGATCTGTGGTAATGATCAATTTAAGCCCCATATTCTGTGCTTGTTGTATAATTTCCAGTAAAGGGGAATTTTTAAACCAGCTCAGGGTCAACGAACGATAGGCCTTGTCATTGGATGCCAGTT
The DNA here is from genome assembly GCA_041602195.1 of Sediminicola sp. Taxonomy (GTDB): domain Bacteria; phylum Bacteroidota; class Bacteroidia; order Flavobacteriales; family Flavobacteriaceae; genus Sediminicola. The sequence goes on from JBFIGS010000291.1 coordinate 1,778, forward strand.
CCTTGATGACCTCCATTTCTGTCCTGGAGTGGGAGAGCATGTCCACAAAATTATACACGATCACCGTTAAATCATTTTCCTTGTGGGATTTGAAATTTTGGGATAGGTGTTTTCCTTGCTTTAAACTGCTTATTTTATGGTAATCCCATTTTAGGTCTAACCCCAACCGCTTTAATTGTGTTCCTAAAAATTCAGCTTCAAATAAATTTTTCCCTCCTTCGTCCGTATCATTTTTCCACCAATCTGGATATTTCTTTTCCATATCCAATGGTGTAAGCCCAGAAAAGATTGCATTTCTGGCATATTGGGTGGCTGTTGGGAGTATACTATAATAAGGTGTTTCCTTTTTCTTTTTGTAAAAGGTGTTCAAAGTGTCCTCAAAAGCCAGCCATTGGTCATACCTCAAATTATCTATAACTACCAATAGGGTTTTGTTGTCCTTTAGTTCTGGCTTTACCAATTCCTTGAACAAGGTGTGTGACATTACCGGGGCATCTCCACCCTGGTACCAATCTTCATAGTTTTTTTCCATGAATTTACAGAACTGGGCATTGGCCTCTGTCTTCTGGGATTCCAATATTTCGAACATACCAGAATCCTCAATTTCTTCCAAACGAAGTTCCCAATAGATAAGCTTCTTATACAGCTCTGCCCATTCTTCATAGGAGTTTACCATGGATAGGTCCATGGAGATTTTTCGGAATTCTTGTTGATAGTTGGCTGTGGTCTTTTCAGAAACCAGCCTTGAGTGGTCCAAATTCTTTTTTAGTGATAACAGGATCTGGTTGGGATTAACCGGCTTTATTAGGTAGTCTGCTATCTTAGAACCAATAGCTTCCTCCATAATTAACTCTTCCTCACTTTTTGTAATCATCACCACCGGTAATGAGCTATTGATGATCTTAATTTCATTTAGTGTTTCCAAGCCCGAGATTCCAGGCATGTTTTCGTCCAAAAAGACAATATCTACCTTACTTTTGGTGAGTTCTTCCAAGGCTTCTTGTCCACTTAAACAGGTAATTACTTCGTAATTTTTGCTTTCGAGGAATATAATATGTGGTTTAAGTAGATCAATTTCATCATCTACCCATAGGATTGTAATCTTGTTCATTTAGTGCTTATATTTGCTGCCTTAAAGATTCGTGATTTTGATAAAATCAAACAAACTTAAAATTTTTAATGATCCAATTTACGGATTTATTAGCATACCCAATACGCTAATTTTTGACCTGATCGCCGAACCCTATTTTCAGCGATTGCGCAGAATTTCACAAATGGGACTATCTTCTTTGGTGTATCCGGGAGCAACACATACCCGATTTCATCATGCTTTAGGGTGTATGCATCTTATGCAAAAAGCCATACAAGTACTTCGTTTTAAGAAGGTTGAGATAACTGAGCAAGAAGAGGAAGGCCTATTGTGTGCCATATTATTGCATGATATAGGACACGGTCCATTTTCACATGCCATGGAACACAGTATTGTGGAAGGGGTCAACCATGAGCGGATATCCCTTCTTTTCATGGAAAAACTGAATACGAAGTTTAACGGAAGTTTAACTACGGCAATCCAAATATTCAATAGGGCCTATCCTAAAAAATTCTTGAATCAATTGGTGTCCAGTCAGCTCGATATGGATCGCATGGACTACCTTA
>JBFIGS010000292.1:0-3409 GCA_041602195.1 Sediminicola sp.
AATCCAGTACGTGTGGTTGCCGGGGGTGGTCCTAATTTGATCGGGAATAACATGAGCGAGAAAAGGCAACATTTCCTCAAGGAGTACGATTGGATTCGTCGCGGGTTGATGTTTGAGCCGAGGGGCCATGATATGATGAGCGGAAGCATTCTTTTTCCGCCCCATGATCCCAATAATGATTTCGCCATCTTGTTCATAGAAACATCAGGTTGTTTGCCGATGTGCGGTCATGGGACCATTGGGACCATTACCATAGCCATAGAGGAAGGACTCGTGACCCCAAAAAATCCAGGGAAGGTTTTAATGGAAGCGCCTGCCGGGTTGGTGGAAATAGAATATCAACAAACAGGCAAAAAAGTAGATTGGGTAAAACTGGTCAATGTAAAGAGTTATTTGGCCGCTGAAAATTTGACCATAGCTTGTCCGGAATTGGGAGAACTTACCTTCGATGTCGCTTATGGCGGTAACTTTTATGCTATAGTGGATCCGCAAAAAAACTTTTCAGGAATTCATGATTTCACTGCCAATGAAATCATCCAATATTCACAGGTGATACGGGACGATATCAATAAAAAATATCCCGATATGTTTATACATCCAGAGAATGATACGATAAGGGATGTTTCTCATATACTTTGGACTGGGAATCCTTTAGACCCAACTTCTTCTGGCCGCAATGCTGTTTTTTATGGAGAAAAGGCCATTGATAGATCCCCATGTGGTACAGGAACATCGGCCCGGATGGCCCAGTTATACGCAAAAGGAAAACTACAGGTGGGAGAACAATATATTCATGAGAGCTTTATTGGCTCCAAATTCATTGGCAAGGTAGAATCGGTCACTACCTTGGATGGAAAAACAGCCATTGTTCCAAGTGTCCAAGGTTGGGCCTTTGTGTATGGTTACAACAATATTATAATTGATGATGATGATCCCTACGCCCACGGATTTCAAGTCATTTGATCAGTAGGGCCACTAAGGCTCACTACTTTTTTGTTCGAGAAATACAGAACTGACATTCGTCATAATTATTTTGATCCTACGGTTATAGATTTGAATGTATGCCCGAAATTTATTTGGGTATTGCTTCTGATTTAAAAAGCTTCGGCACATTAACACATATGGATTTCATAGATTATTATAAGGTTTTGGGGTTGACCAAGGGGGCATCTGAGAAAGAGATCAAAAAAGCCTACAGAAAAATGGCCCGTAAGTACCACCCCGATCTTAATCCCAACGACAAAGAAGCGGAAAAAAAATTCAAACAGATCAATGAGGCCAATGAGGTACTTGGTGATGCAGAAAAGCGCAAGAAGTACGACCAATACGGTAAGGATTGGGAGCATGCCGATGCTTTCGAAAAGGCCAAAAAAGAGCGTTCCCGATCTTCTGCCTATGGCGGGGGAGGTTATGAAGGATATAGTTATAGTGGTGGTCAATCCACTGATGATTTTTCAGACTTTTTTAATACAATGTTTGGTGGACGTAGCCAAAGGTCACAGCGAAGGCAAGTGAAATTTAGGGGGCAGGACTACAATGCAGAACTACAGCTTGGTCTAATGGACGCCTATACAACCCATAAGCAGACCCTTACGGTAAACAACAGAAAAATAAGGATTACTATTCCGGCAGGGGTAGAAGACGGTCAGACCATTAAAATACCGGGACATGGGGGTCCAGGGGTACATGGAGGACCCAATGGAGATCTTTATATTACGTTCTCTATAGTGAACAATACGGCCTTTAAAAGAGAGGGCGAGAATTTATACAAGACAGAAGAAATTTCCCTGATAAAAGCTGTTTTAGGTGGTGAAATTACCATTAGCACTTTAACTGGTGTTGTAAAATTGAATGTAAAACCGAATACCCAAAACGGCACCAAGGTAAAATTGAAGGGCAAGGGATTCCCCAAGTATAAAAAAGATGGGCAGTTTGGAGATCTATTCGTTACCTATTCCGTGAAAATACCAACATACTTAACACCTAGACAAAAAGAGTTGTTTGAGGAACTTGCTAAAACAAACCTATAACCTGTAAACGAAGACGATGAATACGTACTATATAACGATAAAGGATTTTTGTAGTAGTCACGAGATAGAGGAGTCTTTTGTTTTCACACTTAGTGAGTATGATTTGGTGACGGTGGAGATAGTGGAACAAGAACACTATATCCATCAGGAAGAACTGCCAAAGCTTGAGAAAATGGTGAGGCTACATCAGGATCTTGGTATTAATCTGGAAGGTTTGGAGGCCATACACCATCTGTTGGAAAGGGTAGAGCAGATGCAGACGGAAGTCAACCTGCTTAAAAATAAACTTAGAAAATGGGAAGAATGACCAATCATTTAAATCCCAGTATTATTGTCTAATGATCCTCCCATCTTCCATTTCTATGATCCGATCCGTTCTTTTCGCAAAATCAATATCATGGGTAACAATCAAGAGGGACAATCCTTCATTCTCCTTTAATTCCTTTAAGATTTGAAATACATTTTCAGAATTGTGGCTATCCAGGTTTCCGGTGGGTTCATCACCCATTAATATGGTGGGATTGTTTATCAAAGCCCTTGCAATGGCCACACGTTGCTTTTCACCTCCTGATATCCGAGAAGCTTTATTGTTGGCCAAATGTTCAATGTGCAACATTTTTAGTTTTTCCATGGCATTGTGCTCTATTTCCTGAAATGATTTTTCTGCCAATTTTTTTGCTGGGAGCATCACATTTTCCAAGACCGAAAATTCAGAAAGGAGGTAATGGAACTGAAAAACGAAACCTATGTTTTTATTTCTAATTCTTGAAAGCTCTTCATTCTTTTTGCCCGTAATAAGTTCATTGTTGAAATATAGTTCTCCCTCATAATCGGTGTCCATGGTAGAAAGAATGTACAGAAGAGTGGATTTCCCAGATCCAGATTTTCCCATAATGGAAACGAACTCTCCATTTTTTATCTGAAATGAAATATCCTTTAAGACATGAAAAGGCACTGGTTTTTTAAAATGTTTGTTGATATGTTTAGCTTCTAAAACGAAATCCATATTTGGGTTTTAAGATCCTCTAATAATTCGAACCGGGTCTATTCTTTTTGCCTTATTTGTGGGTAAATACCCCGCTATAAATGTGGAAATTAGGGCGAATATGATACCAATGACATAGTACCAAGCATTGAAATTGACAGGATATGTTGTAATGGTGGGCAAAGCCTCCGTTTCAAAAGGTACCTTATCTATTATGTTTGAAAGGATGTACCCAACGATCAGACCGCTAATGCCACCTAGTATGCCAATGATCATGGCCTGACTCATAAAGATGAGTTTTACGTCCCGTCCGGAAAATCCAGTGGCTTTTAATATGGCGATATCTTTCATTTTCTCGTAAATGAGCATGTTGAGAATATTATAGATTCCAAAA
>JBFIGS010000293.1:0-3401 GCA_041602195.1 Sediminicola sp.
ATGGCTGGTAACGTAAGTAAAGGACTGTAACTCCTTGTTCATTTTTTCCAGTTGTTTGTTCTGGTTTTTGAGTAACTCTTCGGCCCTTTTCCTCTCCGAAATATCTTGGTAAGAGGTTACCGTAAAGCGTTCGGAATTGAGCCTGATTATTTCAAAGGAAATTATCGCAGAAAAGACCTCGCCAGATTTGCGGGTATACTGCACTTCAAAATCCCTCATCGCATCCGTTTGCTTTAATCGTATTAGGAGTTGCTCCGTTTCATCAACGGATAGGGCCTGAATTTCCTCAAGGCTTCTATTTTCTTGTAAATATCCAAATATGTAGGCAATTACCCTTTCGTATTCCTGAGGGCCTATCAGCCCCAGTTCCTCAGAGGTTTTTCCAATAACTTCTTCCTTAGTGTAACCAAATGTGCTACAGAAAAGGGAATTTACATATTTTATCTTATTGGTTTTGATTTCGGACAACGCCATGGGCACTGGGTTACTGTCAAAAATTTTGTAGAATCGTTCTTCACTGGCTCTTATTTCTGCCTCATGTTTTTGTTGTTCGGTAATGTCCTGTCCCGTTCCTGTCATACGAACGATTTCACCTTGTTTATTGGTAACTACCTTTCCTGTGCCTTTAAGATACTTGATTTTACCATCAGGGCAAGTTATTCTATGAATTAAAGTAAAGGATTGATGGTCGTTATAAGCTTGCTGTACCGTAGCGTTCATTAATTCTCTGTCATCAGCATGTATATAACTGAGAAAGGATTCGTAATTGGGTTCAAAATCTTCCGGATCCAATTCATAAATCCGGTATAGTTCATCTGACCATTCTATTGTATTGGTCGTCACATCCCATTCCCAACTACCTATATGGGCAAGTTCTTGCGCTTCAATGAGCTGTGAGGTTTTTTTGTTGATTGTTTCTTGGGTCTGCTTTCTAAGTGAAATATCGCGAAGGAATCCAATAAAAATATGGCTATTGTTAATTTTTGTAGCAGAAATCTTCAATTCAACCGGAATTTCCATCCCGTCCTTCGTCACTGCGAACATCTCTACTGGTTTGTTAATAACCGGCCCTTCACCGGTCTGTAAAAAATGTTCCATTCCTATTGTATGGCGCTGGGCATAGCGTTTGGGGATTATCGTTTCTGTCAGGAGCCTTCCAATTACCTCATCTTTATCCCATCCGAAAATTCTCTCAGCTTCAGGGTTCCAACTTATGATAACCCCTTTCTCGTCAATGCTAATTACAGCATCAGGTGCAAACTGGAGAATGGCCTGCATTTCTTCGTAGACCTCTTTTAGGTTGGATTCCAAGAAGTAGGAATGCTCTAAATGTTCATGGATATCTGTATGCGTACCAACCCAACGAATTATGTTCTGTTCACTATCGTAAATAGGTAAGACCCTAGTTATAAAAGATCTGAATTTACCATCCGTACCTTTTAGCGGGAAGGTCAATTCAAAAGGTTTCCCATTATCTAAAGCCTCTTTCCATCCCTTCTGAACCATGCTTAAATAGTTAGGGTCAATCAAGGATTGCCAGCCCCAGCCTTCCATTTCTTCTTTCGTGGTACCTGTAAATTCATACCAACGTTGGTTATACCAGAATACCCCACCGTTAGCATTTGCCATCCAGGCCAAATTTTGAATATTGTTCGCGAGAGTACTGAACTGGGTTTCGCTTGCTTCAATTTTATTACGCGCCTCCACCTGAGGGGTAATATCTATCAAGGTGTTGATAGCTCCGGACAAATTACCATTAGTATCGAAGGTGGGTTGTGGATTTGGAATGATATTTCGCCTACTTCCATCAGGCCGTTCAATAAGGATCTCAAAACTAATGGGCCGCTTTTCCTTCAAGGCCAAAGCCATAGGGCATTCCTCAAGTGGTAACGGAGAGCCGTCTTGTCTGTAAATTTTCCAGGAACCGCACCATAAGTCTTTTCCTATCAAGGGTTTGGTCCCCCAAAGTTCCGCTGCCGCCTCATTGTATAATTGGATATACCCTTCTGCATTGCAGGTATATACCGCTATTGGTAAACGGAACAATAATTCTCTATACCGCGCTTCACTATTTTTAATCTCTTCATTCAACAGTGCCAACGAAGAAGCAGTGGTCGGACTTTTAATAGATTCTTTATTGGATTTTGAAGGGGTTGATTTCATAGTAATACAACATCTATTTAAAACATCCCAGCCACCTTTTTCGGGAAGGCTATGGGCGTTTATAACTTTTATGTCGGCATTATTGCTGACATGTTTTGTCTTTTCAATAATAATACAAATGATATCCGGTAAGCCCTTCTGTCATTATGTTTCAGGAATTAGCACATACCTACACAAGTAACTGGGGGAGTTTAGGAATCTCTACATTTATTTTATACGAATCCAATACTAAAATAAAGATAGTGAAATTAATGTTAGTTGCTTTTGTGCACCGTTATTTCAGGATGAAATATTGGGTTCACTGCTTATTTAAAGCCAATTTGCATCATGAATTCCTTAACTAAACCGAAAAGAGCTTCTTTTTTGAATTAAAAAACAACCTTATACTCCAGGCCATAGCCCAAACCATAATTCTCACTTGAGAGGTAGTCATTAATGCGATATTCTAAAACAACATACAGTTGATCAACTATCCTAAATCCCAATTGGTGTTCGGATACCCAGTCAAATGCAATACCTCCACCCTCTAAGTACTGTATGTTCTGATCCGCAAATCCTCCCAAATAAAGACGGTTATGGAAGATTGAAGGGGCAATTCCAATTCTATACGCATGTTCCAATTGCGTCATAAATTTTGTATTCTCTTTTCTTCGAAATTGAACTATCATGGTATTTAGGGCGTAACCCATGTTCATTTTTTTAAAGAAGGAAGCCAGTTTGGATGTGTTGCTCACTTTCCATCGTAATCCAAATCTTAAATCATCATTATTGGGTCCATCTCGTAAAGCATATTGTGTGGTAAGGTCAAGTGGAAGGTTCTTGCCAAGTGACCATCGTAAATTATGTTCCGCATAGGTAGATTCCAGATCAAAGGAATATTTTGCACTCTGATAATTGGTCATGGAAAAGAACTGGAGTCTGTTAGAAATATTCGCTAGAATATTATATGTCAATACACTGTATTCCCTAGTGTCATAGTAAACGTTGAAGTCTATAAAACCTGTAACAGGTTCTTTTACTTTCCTTTCTTGTGCTGTAGAAGCTATAAATACCAAGAGAAAAAATAATGAAGCCAACATTCCTTTTTTGGTAATAAATGATATTGCATTAATCTTTGATTTTCTAAGACCTATTCCATTTTTAAAGTTGGCTGCGTTTTTTTGAACATCATTGATGAATGGTTCTTTAGTTTTGGATTGAAGAATCATTTATGGCTGGGTTGGGGGATTTGAATGTGA
>JBFIGS010000294.1:0-3401 GCA_041602195.1 Sediminicola sp.
TCTAGGTTGATCAGGTTTAAAAATTGTTCAGCTTTTCCGCCCCGCCATCTGTATATGGCCTGTTTGGCATCACCAACTAATAATAAGGACCCTTTTTGCCCAAGAAGATCCTCACTTTCCAACGCGTTTCCTATTAAGGGGATCAGATTGTTCCACTGCATCTCCGAAGTGTCCTGGAACTCATCTATAAAATAATGCCGGTACTTTTCGCCTAGCCTTTCGTAGATAAAGGGAGCAGGCTGATTTTTAATTTCTTTCGATATGATACGGTTAAAGGAAGAGATGGGCAATTGGTCTCTTTCCAACTCCAAGGCTTTCACCTCTTGCTGTATGGCATTAAGAACTGTGAGGGGAACAACGTTACCATAGGCATTTTTAAGGAACAATAATTCTACTGCCTTTTCTTTGATATTATGGAAGAGTTGAGTGAATAGGGGGTGGAGCGAATCTAAAACAGCCTTTGTAGCATCGGGACATGTTTTTGTATAAAGCGGGTCGCTTGCAAAATTTTGTTTCCATCCCGCCTTAAAGTCCATCACGTAATTTTTATCGGCAATCTTGGCAATGAATTTCGGGAAATAGCCCGACTTAAAATCGCTGAATTCTAAACCGTTGTTATTGATAATTTCCAATATTTCTTTTGCAGTAGAAAATAATTCCTCTTCATTCTTGGCGATATTGGAACGTATTTTTTTCTTCAGCACCAAAAAATCACCTATTTCCTTATCTGCAATCTGTTTTAGGTGGTCGGCATGATTTTCATCAAAGAGCAACTTCCCAATTTTGGCCAAATCCAGACTTATGTCCCAACTCTTGTCCTCATTTGCTTTTTCCAGGGCAAAATCCAACAACACTGTGGTGAGTTCTTCATTGGTCCCCGCCTTGTTGATGAGTCGGGCTATGGCCTCATCCAAAAGAAGGGCGGTGTCAAGAATTACCTCAAAATTCTGTGGTAGTTTTAAGTCCTTTGCAAAGGTGCGAATAAGACGATGCGTAAATTTATCTATGGTCGACACATCAAAAAAGGCATAATTGTGCAAAATCTCTTTAAGCGTTTTTTTTGCCTTTTGCTGTAGGTCTTCAGCGCTCATCTGCAGCTCTTCCGAAATGGTAAGGAACATGGGTGATGCCTCTTTTAAGGAGTTGGTCTCCCCAAAATCGAACAGACTGCCCAAGATGCGTTGTTTCATTTCGTTCACGGCCTTGTTCGTGAAGGTAATGGCCAATATTTGGCGAAAACTACGGTTGGAATTGGAAGCAAGAATAATTTTAAGATACTCCTTGGTTAGGGTAAAGGTCTTGCCCGAACCGGCAGAGGCGTTATATATTTTGTAGTTGGCGTTCTGCACTAATTTTATTTGCAAAATAAGGATTCTTGAACAGTTCTTAACAAATTATTAATGGAAATTGCTTCTTAAAACCTTAAATTTGGGAAACAGAAATAATTAACTATAAAACACTATAATTATGGCTTTTGAATTACCTAAATTACCATATGCATACGATGCATTGGAACCTCATATTGATGCTAAAACCATGGAAATACACCATACAAAGCATCACAATGGATATACCACCAACTTGAACAACGCTATTGAGGGAACCGACCTTGCTGGGAAATCCATAGAGGATATCTTGCACAATTTGGACATGTCCAATGCTGCTGTAAGGAACAATGGGGGCGGATTTTACAATCACTCCTTGTTTTGGGAAGTAATGTCCCCAAAAGGTGGAGGTGAACCTAGTGGAGAGGTGGCAGATGCCATCAATTCCGCTTTTGGATCGTACGATAGCTTTAAAGATGCGTTTGCAAAGGCTGCAGCCACAAGATTTGGTTCTGGTTGGGCATGGCTATGTGTTCATAAAGGAGGAAAATTGGAAATTTGCTCTACACCTAATCAGGATAACCCATTAATGCCAGGTATTGGTTGTGGTGGATTCCCAATTTTGGGATTGGATGTTTGGGAGCATGCATATTACCTAAACTACCAAAACAGAAGACCTGATTATATTACACATTTCTATAATATTATCAATTGGAATAAAGTTGCGGAACTTTACAAAGCCAACAAATAATAATAAAGCCTTTAGGGTCTAAACCATCTTACTCTTGTAAGGTGGTTTTTTTGTGCTAATAAATAGGTAAAATGAAAGCACTAAAAATGGGGTAATGTTCTGATAACTAAAAGTATGGCCTGGGTAGTTGATTTGAAAAAGTAGGGGGATGAAAATAGAAAAGGGTGGAGAAGTCCCCACCCTTTTCATCCCAAATCTTACCATAAACTTAACCTACTTATGCTATGGCGGTACTAAATTACTGGTATTGTGAGAAATAACAAAGAAAAATGAATAAATTTTCGAAAGAATGGATTCGGATTTTTTTGTTTTGAGGTAGCTAAAGCGCTATTGTTTTGATTATCAGAAATAAAAAAGGCGGAGTTTCCTCCACCTTTTTTCCCCAAATCTTACCATGAACTTAACCTACTTATGCTATGGTCCTTCGAAAGTAGGGCAATAGGTGTAAATGAAATAATCTTTTAGACTAAGCCCTTTTAAAATGGGTTGAAATGCTTTTTTATCGATGAGTGGAAATTGGAAAGAAATTCTAAATATTGGGGTAGAGGGTGTAAAAATAAAAAGGTGGAGTTGCCTCCACCTTTTTCCCCAAATCTTACCATGAACTTAACCTACTTATGCTATGGTCCTTCGAAAGTAGGGCAATAGGTAGAACTGGAATAATTTTTTAGACTAATTCCTTTTAAAAGGGGATGAAACGCTTCATTATCGATGAATAGCCCCTTGGTGGGAGGTTCTTTTAAGAGGACTATAGAGCGGGGGTAAAATAAAAAAGGTGGAGAAGTCTCCACCTTTTTTGCCCCAAATCTTACCATGAACTTAACCTACTTATGCTATGGTAGCCATAAAAGTACTTGTGGAAGGTCCGATTTAAATTATAAGACCGCCAAAATGCGATTATTATCGATGAAATGCATGTATTTGTGCATTTCATCGATAACTTTGTTAATATGCGCGTTGGTTTTTGCCTTCAAAGAAATTGATAAAGGCTCTATTAACCACTCTATTGCCACCGGGTGTAGGATAATCACCTGTAAAATACCAGTCTCCCAAATTTTTGGGACATGCCTGGTGTAAACTTTCAACGGTCTGATAAATAATCTCTACTTCAGCTTTTATTCCTTCAGGGCATAATAATTCCCCAATTTTCTTAGAAATCTCTTCTGCGGTGAACGGCGTATAGAATTCCTTGACGTAGTTGATGATGTCACTATCCGGGTTGCTGACCTGTTTCAAACATTTCTTGTAGATCTCCTCAACCAGATGCATGGTATTTCTTTCTTGATGTAGCGCTAGTGCCGCCCTGAAAGCAATGAAGTCTTCCA
>JBFIGS010000295.1:0-3338 GCA_041602195.1 Sediminicola sp.
AGATTTGGAAATTTGATGGGTCCATGATGTCTCCCCCATCTGAAACCGATATAAAGAATTCCGTTGCCAAAGTGGGCTTCCGAAAAATAATTATGAATTCAGATGAGAGTACTGTACTCTTAAAGGACAAAGGCATGAAAATTGGCTTTGGGGCTATTGGAAAGGGGTATGCGGCAGATAAAGCCAAGGAGCTCTTGCAGTCCAAACAGGTTAGGGCGGGAATCATTAATGCAGCCGGAGATCTTACCACTTGGGGGACCAAGATAAGTGGGGAGAAATGGTTGATAGGTATCGCGAATCCGCTGAGCAAGGATAAAATATTTTCATGGTTGCCCATTTTGGAGTCCTCCGTGGCAACCTCAGGCAATTATGAAAAATTCGTCACTTTTGGAGGCGTAAAATATACCCATATCATAGATCCCCGATCTGGATACCCCGCCACTGGGGTCAATAGCGTTTCCATATTCACGAAAACAGCTGAACTTAGTGATGCCTTGGCCACTGCCGTTTATATTATGGGGGTGGATACAGGCTTGGCATTGATATCCCAACTAAGGGGAACAGAGGCCATAATTGTGGATAGCGATAATAAAATTCACAAAAGCAATGGCATAATCTTCGATAATAATAAGTAGCTTTAAAAACTAAGTACCCATTTACTTTTAGACCAAATGAAAAGAATACTATTGATCATTTTTTCAACCATGTCACTTACTTCCTGCGTTGCGGTAAGAGAGTATGATAAGGTGTATCTGAATGATGAGGAAATGCAACTGGCCATAAAAAATATGGAGCAGTTCGAAATCAATTTTCAAATATACAGGGAAGCTGCATCTGGAGGAAACGGCGGTAAAACAGGTGGCGGCTGTGGTTGTAATTAAAGTGTTTATGAATAAAGTTGTATTGGGTATTTTCTGTCTTTTTTCTTTTGTGCTATCTGCACAAGACGCACCCACCACCTACAAAAAAAGAGTTTTAGAAACCACTGAAATAGATTTGCTTTTCAGTTATTACAATCAGGATGGGATACATGCTGCCGTATCCGGCGGTGATGGTACCGAGGAACTGACAGATGTAACTTCCAGTATAATTGTAAGAATACCTTTAAATGAAGATGATGTCCTTACCGTGGATGTGGGTATTTCGGCCTATACTTCTGCCTCTTCCAGTAATGTGAACCCTTTGGATGGAGATCCGAGTCGCCCAGTTAGTCCATATATAGCCTCTTCAGGAGCTTCAAGGAGCGATGTCCTGACCCATTTGACCCCGTCTTATCAACATAGTTCCGATGATAGGAATACCATTTGGGGAGTAAAAGGATATATTTCTTCCGAGTACGATTATTTTTCCCTGGGTTTTGGGGGGAGTTATGCCCGTTTGTTCAATGAGAAAAACACGGAAGTAAGCGCAAGTGCGCAGGTTTTTCTGGATACGTGGAATCCTCAATATCCTATTGAGCTCAGAGGCGGTTTTTTTGATGACCGCATCACAGGCAATGGCACCTATGCACCAGTGTTCACTTCTTTCGAAAATAAGAACAGAAATTCATATTCCCTTTCCCTTAATTTCTCCCAAATATTGGGCAAAAGGGTGCAAGGATCACTATTTATGGACCTCGTTTCTCAAAATGGACTTTTAAGCACGCCATTTCAACGGGTGTATTTTGGGGACCGGAACGATTTTTTTATTGATGAATTTCAATTGGCGGATGACGTGGAACGGTTACCGAATACAAGGATGAAAATTCCTGTTGGGGGGCGTCTCAATGTTTTTGTCAGCGATATGTTTGTGCTAAGATCCTATTACAGGTTTTACAGTGATGATTGGGGGATCAATTCCCATACCGCAAGTTTGGAAGTGCCAATAAAAGTGAGCAGTGCCTTTACAATTTATCCGATGTACCGCTTTTATACCCAAACTGCGGCAGATTATTTCTATGAAAAGGAAGTGGCCGTTTCTACGTTGAATTACTATACCTCAGATTTCGATCTTTCTGCTTTTGATGCCCATCAGTACGGGATGGGGATCCGTTATAAGGACATTTTTACCACTGCAAAAATATTCTCCTATGGGCTCAAGACCCTAGATCTTCGCCTGAATCAATATGATAGAAGTGACGGATTGAGTTCTTTTATCGTCACTTTTGGGGCAACATTTGTGGCAGATTAGCAGGTTTGTGATAGGTTTCATAAATGCAACTGATTGGTTTTTATCAAATTATAAAATTTACTTAAAAGTTGAAACATATTTTTATGTCAGACTGAATTGAATGGTTTTACCTCCAAAAAAATTGTAAATTCGCAGTCCAAGGGAAGATTGAATATGTTAGATAAATTAAATTACGTTAAACAGCGCTTCGATGAGGTTTCCGACCTTATCATTCAGCCCGATATTATCACGGACCAGAAGCGTTATGTACAGTTGAACAAAGAGTATAAGGACCTTAAAGCATTAATGGAGAAAAGGGAGGAGTATATTACCCTGACCAATAATATGAAGGAAGCCGAAGAAATATTGTCCGATGGCAGTGATCCCGAGATGGTGGATATGGCTAAAATGCAGTATGAAGAGGCTAAAAGTGGCTTGCCCAAGTTGGAAGATGAAATTAAATTTCTATTGATTCCAAAAGATCCTGAAGATTCCAAAAATGTGGTAATGGAAATCCGTGCCGGTACAGGTGGGGACGAGGCCAGTATTTTTGCAGGGGATCTTTTTAGAATGTATACCAAATATTGTGAATCCAGAGGATGGAGCACCAATGTCATCGACCTTAGTGAAGGTACCAGTGGAGGTTACAAGGAGATTCAGTTCGAAGTAAACGGTGAAGATGTATATGGCACCTTAAAATTCGAAGCTGGGGTGCACCGTGTACAACGGGTACCACAAACAGAAACCCAAGGTAGGGTGCATACAAGTGCAGCCACCGTAATGGTATTGCCGGAGGCCGAAGAGTTTGATGTGCAGATAGAGCCCAAAGATGTTCGGATAGATTTTTTCTGTTCTTCGGGACCAGGAGGTCAGTCGGTGAACACTACCTATTCCGCGGTGCGTTTAACCCACCTTCCCACAGGTTTGGTGGCACAATGCCAAGATCAGAAATCCCAGCATAAGAACAAGGAAAAAGCCTTTAGGGTTTTACGTTCCCGTCTTTATGATATGGAATTGGCCAAGAAACAGGAGGCCGATGCCGCCAAAAGAAATTCCCAGGTGAGTAGTGGTGACCGTTCTGCAAAAATTAGGACTTATAATTATTCTCAAGGAAGGGTAACCGATCATAGAATTGGGCTTACCCTTTATGATTTGTCCAATATTGTGAACGGTGATATACAGCGCATCAT
>JBFIGS010000296.1:0-3336 GCA_041602195.1 Sediminicola sp.
AGAGAGAACACGTACGGAGGAATCCAGCCCTAAAAACACCACCCTGTACTTTACGTTGCTATTGGAAACAAAAGACATTATTACCGCTACCACCAACTTATTGGAATTGTATTATAAGGAGCATGACAGTTCCGTGATACCCGCTAAATTGGACACTAAATAATAGACTTAATTTAATGAGTAGTAAAGGTCTGGTGAAACATTGTTTCACCAGACCTTTACTACTCATTAAATTAAGTCTATTATTTAGTATCCAATTTAGCAGGTATCACGGAACTGTCATGCTCCTTATAATACAATTCCAATAAGTTGGTGGTAGCGGTAATAATGTCTTTTGTTTCCAATAGCAACGTAAAGTACAGGGTGGTGTTTTTAGGGCTGGATTCCTCCGTACGCGTTCTCTCTACTTGCTTTTCAATCTTTTGGGATACCATATCCAACAATTCTTGTTTGCTTGATAGGAGCTCTCCTATTTGCTCAAAGGAACGAGAATCAAAAACTTTCTTGGTGGCGCTAAAAAGTTCATCCAGTTTAATGTCTATTTCTTTAAGCTCCTTTATCTGATTGTATTTTAATTTCTTGTGGTTATTATGGATATGCTTGTGGCTAATTTTCGTCAGGTATTCCAAGGATTGGGCCAGATCCTGTAAATAACCCAAAATGTTTATATAGAAATTACTTGCACCAACACTTGCCTCATCGAGGTTTTTAATAAAGTAAAAGATATGATCCCTTAATTCATCAACTTCGGCAGATAGCTTATTCACCCCTTTTTTGTTCTTTTTAAGGAGCTCAAGGTCCTGTTTTGCAAGTCCGTTGATCGTATTGGTGTAAATTTTGTGACCTCTTTTAACGACGTTGGCAATATTGTTGGCACTTTCCTCAATAACGCCCTGTATAGAGCTGCTTTCCGCTTTTCTAAGACTGTCCTCAGCCTTTATTTCCTTTGATTTCTGGCTATGTGAAATATAGTTCCGCACCAATAGGAAGATGGCGATCAACAGAAGAATCGCTACCATGGAAGGTACGTGGATATTGATAAGATAGACAATTACGGCAGCAGATATAAATGCGATAAAGGCGGTAAAGAACCATCCTCCAATAACATTCAACACCCCGGCTACTCTATAAACGGCACTCTCTGCTCCCCAGGCCCTATCAGCCAAGGAAGATCCCATGGCTACCATAAAGGTGACGTAGGTAGTTGATAGTGGTAATTTGTAGGATGTTGCGATAGATATAAGTACCCCGGCAACCATTAGGTTCACAGCGGCACGCACCATATCAAATGCTGGCATTTCATAAGTTTTGTCCTTGGAAAGGGCGATGACAGGTTTTTCGAAATTAGCATCTATCCTTTTCTGAAGAGAATTGGGCAGCATGGAATTCGAAAACTGAGAAGCCAACATAGCGGCCCTAACAATTCCCCTTGAAAGAAAGTTGGGTTGAAAACGTTCCTTAGATTCTCCTTCACGTGAGAGGTTGATTTCTGTTTGGGTCACGTAACGGGCCTTTTTAGAAAACCAAAGGGTCAAGACCATGACCATACCTGCGCCAAAGAGCAAGAAGGTTGGCGTAGGCACCTTTTCTGCAAGAACATCCATGCTAAACTCCGTAGCAGGTACACCCGAGGCTTGCCAAGCTTCAAAAGACTGCCATGCAGCAATAGGGACTCCAATGAAATTCACTAGATCATTCCCGGCAAATGCTAGGGCGAGGGCAAATGTACCTACAATTATGATCAGTTTATAAACATCAAACTTTAGAATGATAGTGATCAGGTAAGAGACCACGGTCCAAAGAACAAGGCTTCCCAATATGATGAGTATGGTATTGTTCTTAATAAATGTCAGCAGATCTTCACTCACAAAAGTGGCTCCTTTTAGACCTTTTATCAATATAAAATAGGTAATGGCCGTTAAAGCGATACCCCCAAAAAGAGCAACGGTCCATTTTGCTTTTTTTCTAAAATCAAAAGAAAGCAATAATCTGGAGAAATACTGGACTATGGCACCTATGGAGAAGGCTATGACTACCGATAAGAGTATCCCTACGATAATTTCCGTTGCTTTAGAGGTGTTGATATGTTTGTATACATCTAAGTAGTTTCCTGTATCGGCGGCTACTTTTATAAATGCCATGGCAACCGCAGCACCCAAAAGCTCAAATACAATGGAAACGGTCGTAGAGGTGGGCATGCCCACGGTATTAAAGAAATCCAGCAAGAGAATATCGGTGATCATCACGGCCATGAAGATGATCATGATTTCACTGAACATAAATTCACTTGGATTAAAAATTCCCTTTCTAGCAACTTCCATCATCCCGCTGGAGAAAATGGCTCCAATGGCAATTCCCAAACTGGCAACGATCATGATGGTCCTAAAGGAAATTGCTTTTGAGCCTATGGCTGAATTCAAGAAATTCACTGCATCATTACTGACACCAACCACCAAATCAGCCACAGCCAAAAAGGCAAGGGCAATAATCATTAGCAAGTAAATATTATCCATAATTAACGTGTTATAAGCGAACCTTGCAAACCTACTTAAAACTTAACAATGTATAATATTAAAATATTAATTATTTACCCAAAATCCCTAGTCCAATGACGGTTGGAGTAGGGAATGGGTTAAAAATTTATTTTTTTCTTTTGTGTTTTAGTACCTCCGCGTCGATATAAAAAATCACTTCTTCTGCAATATTTTTCATCAAATCACCCACACGTTCCAGTTTTTTGACTACTGAGAACAAAATCAAGGACTGCCTGATCACCTTGCTGTCCTTCCTGATCTCTTCTTCAATAATAGAAAAGGATTCCCTATTGATCTGATCCAAGATCTTATCTTTTTTAAAGACTTTTCTTGCCGTTTTTACGTCCTTCTCTTCATAGGCAGTTGTAATATGATCGAACATTGTGGAGATGGTCGTATACATTTTTTCAAACTGTAATTTTTCGAAAAGATGGGGTTCAATGGGCTCATCAAGGTCTACCACATACTTGGAGATACTGTAGGCGTGATCGGCAATCCGTTCCAAGTCAAAATTGATTTTTCTCACGGCCATAATAAACCTCAAGTCGATGGCAACAGGATTGTACAGGGCCAAGAATTTTTCACACTCCTCTTCTATTTTTAGATCTAGGGCATTCACCCTGTTCTCTGTATTAATAACCTCTTCCGCCAAATCGCTATCGTGCTCCCTAAATGCCACTTTGGCTTTTTCAAGTTGACTTTTGCACAGCGTTAGCATTTTGGAGCCTGACTGGTTTATGATTTCCCTTTGGTAAATAGCATTTGCCATATTACTATGTTTTATCCGAACCTACCGGTAATG
>JBFIGS010000297.1:0-3316 GCA_041602195.1 Sediminicola sp.
GATTGATAAAATTTCATAATGATTTATTTTTCCTATTCCCCAAAGATGCCCATGGTAGCTGATATTACAAAAATACCACAAACTTTACTTTCGTAGTTTCCACATTTACCCCAAGAACAAATACCTTTGTATCCTAATAAAAGTGCAATAATGGATTTATCAAAAATAAAAATGGTGGTAACGGACATGGATGGCACCCTGTTGAATTCTAACCATGAAGTAAGTGCGCGTTTCTTTGAACTCTTTGAGGAGCTCAAAAAACGGGACATTCTCTTTGTTGCCGCTAGTGGAAGACAATACAACAGTATTGTTCACAAACTGCAATCCATTAAAAATGAAATAATCGTTATTGCAGAAAATGGGGGTTTCGCCATGTATCAAGACCAGGAACTTCTTTCCACCCCTATGGATAAAATGTATATTGATACTATCTTAAAATCCCTTGAGAACGCAGAAGGAGCCCACGCCGTACTTTGCGGGAAAAGAAACGCATATCTCAACGGAAATTCCAGTGAGTTTTTGAATAAATTGAAGGAATACTATTCCGAATACACGGTCATGGAAGATATATCCACATTTGAAGGGGAGGTCCTAAAAGTTGCTGTGTATCATTTTGAAAACTCTGAGAAATTTATATATCCCTCAGTTAAACATTTGGAGGATGATCTAAAAGTTAAGATTTCGGGAGAAAACTGGTTGGATCTATCCCATCGGAATGCACATAAAGGATTTGCCCTAGCACAGGTTCAAAGAAAACATAACATTACCAAAGCAGAAACGCTGGTTTTTGGGGACTACAACAATGATTTGGAAATGTTGGCTTTGGCAGATTATAGCTTTGCCATGGCCAATGCACATCCCAATGTGCTCCAAGCGGCCAATTACAGGACTAAAAGTAATGATGAGAATGGGGTAGAGCATATATTGGAACAGCTCATTGCCCACAGGAAGGTTTAGGTTTTTTGTTTTTTCTTCTGGGCAGCGGGAAACAGGACGTTGTTCAGGATCAATCTATATCCTGGAGAAGTAGGATGTAGCTCCAATTCTGTTTTTGGATCCCCTACCCTATGTTGGTAATCCTCTGGGTCGTGGCCCCCGTAAAAGGTAAAAAACCCCTTTCCTTTGATCCCATGGATATAGCGGGCTTCCCCATTAATTTTATTTTCACCCAATACCATTACCGTTGGTTTTATTTCATTGCGGGCAAAAGCCGTGGTCTGTCCCATAAAGCCTTTGACAAGGGAGGTGTGATTTTGACATAACATGGTTGGTACCGGATCCCATTTTGCCGAGAAATCCATCAACGAAAAATAGTCGGATTCCTTAGGCACCATCCCTCTTTTGGTGGTCATGTCTATGGAAGAAAACTCATACTGCAAGGGACTGCGTTCCAAGGTAAAGTTGGTAAACGCAAAGGTCCTGCTATAGTCCAACTTATTTTGGTAATTGGCCTCTGAGGGATCGCCATCGAACATGGGTTCACATATATCCACCCCATCTGCAGCCAGGGCAATATCAAAACTATCGGTTGCCGAGCACATGGCGAACATAAATCCGCCTCCTATCACATAATTGCGGATGGCATTGGCCACAGCCCCTTTTTCCTCTGAAACTTTTGAGTACCCCAATTTAGCGGCCAAGCTTTCTGCCTGCGCCTTTCCCTCCAAATACCACGGTGCTGCCCTATAGGCTCCATAAAACTTACCGTACTGCCCGGTAAAATCCTCATGGTGAAGGTGCAACCAATCAAACAACAAGAGTTTATTGTTCAGAACCTCTTCATCATAAATGGTTTCATAGGGAATTTCGGCATAGGTGAGTACCATGGTCACGGCATCGTCCCAAGGCAAATTTTCTTTAGGGGAATAGACTGCTATTTTTGGTGCTTTTTCCAAAATTACAGCCTCCTGATTTTTTGAAGGACTACTAATTTCTGATAAGATGGATTCGGCCTGGGCATCTGAAATTATTTCAAAGGAAACACCACGAATTTGGCATTCCTTGCGGATGTTATCCCCATCGGGCAGTAGAAATGCCCCTCCCCTATAGTTCAACAACCATTGTACCTTTTGTTGTTTGGTGAGTACCCAGTAGGTAATCCCGTAAGCTTTTAAATGATTTTTTTGACTATCTGCATCCATGGGAATAAGGATGTTGGATGCAGAAACAAAGAATGAGAGAAACAAAAAGAATATTAAACACCCTCTCGAAATTATTCGGGAGGATGTTATTATGTTTTTGTCTTTAAAACGGAACCTCACTGTCATCCATATCCATATCATCGTTCATAGAACTTCCAAAAGCCTCATCGGCATTCGGGAGATTTTTTGTTATAAACGGGTTATCCTCATTGGCATTCATCTTTGATTGGAATTCGAAAGGAGAATCGAAATCGTCCAAGTTGTCAAATTTACCAAGATTACCGATAAATTTCAATCTTATGTTCTCCAGACCACCATTCCTATGCTTGGCGACAATAAATTCACCCTGACCTGCGGTTGGCGTTCGTTCATCATCATCCCATTCATCAATTTTATAATATTCCGGACGATAGATAAAGGCCACAATATCCGCATCCTGCTCAATTGCTCCAGATTCCCTAAGATCCGATAAGATTGGTCTTTTACTTCCTCCCCTAGTCTCTACGGCCCTTGATAATTGTGATAGTGCAATAACGGGACAGTTCAATTCCTTGGCCAAAGCCTTAAGGTTTCGGGAGATGGTAGATATTTCCTGTTCCCTGTTTCCTCCTTTTTGACTCCCCCCTGCGGTCATCAACTGCAAATAATCAATAACGATCATTCGTATACCGTGTTGTGAGGCCAATCTCCTTGCCTTGGCCCGAAGGTCAAAAATAGAAAGGGATGGGGTATCATCTATAAACAATGGGGCATTTTCCAATGCCTTTACTTTAACATTTAACTGTTCCCATTCGTGTTTTTCCAGTTTACCCGTTCTCAGTTTTTCTGAGGACAGTCCAGTTTCCGAAGAAATCAAACGGGTGATCAATTGGACTGAGGACATCTCCAAAGAGAAAAAAGCCACGGGAATATTGTTATTTACGGCCATATTCCTTGCCATGGACAAGGTCAGGGCTGTTTTACCCATACCAGGACGGGCCGCTACAATGATTAAATCACTGGGTTGCCATCCTGAAGTAAGTTTATCCAACTTATCAAAACCGGAGGGAACACCACTAAGGCCTTCTTTTCCGGCGATCTCTTCTATCCTCTTTTTGGCCTGAATTACCAGATTCTGGGCTGTTTCGGCGGAACGTTTTAGGTTTCCTTGGGTAACATCGTATAATTTGGCTTCC
>JBFIGS010000298.1:0-3306 GCA_041602195.1 Sediminicola sp.
AGACCTATTTTATTTCGTGCCCTTTACCTTACTCAAACATCAAACAACCAAGTCTCTGTACATGACTCAGGTCATAGTAAATCATGTCCCTATAAGATATTTTTGGGATAGAATTAAGTTTAACTATAATCTATTAAAACACTTATTATGAAAAATATTTTATTGGGTTTATTTGTTTTTGGTCTCACCAGCCAAGGATTTTCTCAAATTGTAAAGACAGAGCAACTATCAGAAGTGGTAGTTACCGCAGTAAATTATAAATATCTAAATGCCACTACAAATGAGGAAGAAGCTCTTCCGGTAAAAATGCTGGAACGTCAGGCTGCGGCCTACAACATCAAGGAATCGGACCTGTATAGTGATGAATATGAATATTATACCGTTTCCTTTTTTATTCCAGACGGGAGAATAGTCGCTGTTTACAATGCTGACGGGCAGATTATTAGGACTATTGAGAAGTTCAAAAATGTGAAACTTCCCGAAACCGTAAATAAGGCAGTTATGGAAAGGTTTCCTAATTGGATAGTTGAATCCGATGTATATTTAGTGAGCTATAGTGATGATAAAGGAGCCAAGAAAACCTATAAGTTGAAATTAAAGAATGGTGACGAACGCATGAGGGTGAAAATTGATGAAACTGGGACCTTCCTTTAAATAGTCCAATATTTAAATAGAATAGGGTCCAACTTTAATAGTTGGACCCTTGCTTTTATCCACTAAACTCCATTATTTTCCCGGTTCCAGCAGTTGATCTATTCTCGCGATGGCATCTTCATAATGATATCTGGTAATTGTATTGACAGAACTGTTTTTTGCGGCCTGTAATCTGCTCCTCAAGGTTTTGAGCTCCCCTCTTACCAGCGTATGTACATCTGAAGTGCTTACATCAAAAACAAAGGTACTTTCAAAGTCAGAGCCGTTGTATCTTTTCTCTGGTCCATTATCCTTCATCAAAAAGGCCATCCTATCCAAATACGTGCGTTGCAGGTTTCTGCGGAAAATATCCACATTGGAGCCTCTTCCCATTTCACTCCACAATCCTGTCCTTAGATCTTTTAGCATGTCCAGAGCACTGTAATAACTCACTTCGGTAGTTTCCGCGTCCATCATTCTCCCAATCCTATCAAAACTTAGCAGGCCGTTAATATGTCTTTCTTGAACTTTTCTGAGTCCTTCGAAATATCCCGCATGGTCTATGTTCAATAGTATATCCTTATCTATGAGCCAAGATGGGGTAGAAAATATATTTAGCTGTAACCAGACCATGGATGACTTCTGTACTTCTGGTGATACATGTGTAAACACATACCCTTCTTGATCTGGGGTTTTAAGATTTTCATAAACCCCTCCAATATTGGTGACTACATGTCCCACGTATCTACTATAAACACTCAACAATTCTTCATATAGCTCCTCCAGATCTCCATAATCATTGGTCTGATCAGAGGTCCAACTTTTAAGGTTCTGTGCTACGAACTTTAAGTTGTTTAACCCGTAATCCCCTGCCTTAATTGGATCATTCCCAATACTTTCTGTTTGTGATTGTGGGTCAAACCGACTGGATTGTCTTCCAAACTTGTATTTTGGATCCAGTTCGTGTTTTCGAATCCAGTGATTCAAGGTGTCCTTTTCCATTTCCTTGGAAGTGGCGCTGGGAATTACCCTATATCCCCAATTGGTGGCATAATGATCGTAAGGACCAATTTGACGGATGAACCTAATATTCTCATCCTCTGGTTGTGCAACATAATTGTATCGCGCATAGTCCATTATACTGGCTGCAATACCATTTTCTTGAGTAAACGCACCATTTCTAAGAGAATCAACGGGATAGGCAAAACTTGCTGCCATATTGTGAGGAAAACCAAGAGCATGTCCCACCTCATGGGCAATTACCATACGCATCATCTCCCCTATTTCACTTTCCGGGGTATTTAAAGTCCTTGCGGAAGGATTTGCCGCACCTGTTTCCAACAAATACCTGTTTCTATAACTCCTCAAATGATTATGGTACCAAATGATATCGCTTTCAATAATCTCTCCACTTCTAGGGTCGGAAACACTTGGACCGGTTGCATTTCTTGTAGTACTGGCCACATACCTTACAACAGAATAGCGCACATCCTCTGGACTGAATTCTGGATCCTCCTCTGCAGTAGGGGCGTCCCTAGCCAGAATTGCATTTTTAAAGCCTGCTGTTTCAAAGGGTTTTTGCCACTCCTCTATTCCTTGTTTTATATACTCCCGTAAGTTTTCTGGCGTCCCTGCATCCAAATAATAAACTATAGGCTTAATGGGCTCTACCAATTCTCCCTTGGCATAGGCTTCTGGATCTTTCGGCTCCAAGCGCCACCTTCTGATAAATGTTTTTTGGTCGGCCTTCAATTCCTTGCTTCCATAATCATATTGACTAACGGAAAAGAAACCCACCCTTGGATCATATGTTCTTGGCCTCATAGGTTCTTTAGGCAGCAATATCATAGATTGGTTCATCTGCAAGCTGATAGATTCCAAATCAGAAAATGATGGTGGTTCAGAGGCACTATAAGTGAGATCTTGCTTTACCTCTATGTTCTCGGGAAAACTTTTGATCCCATTGATAAAACTAAGGGAAGATTCCAGTTTCTTTACTTTATACTCCTTTCGCAATCTTGCCGAAAGACCACTTATGGCCATCACATCCGTATTAAATAAGGGAGTCACATTAATAACAACGGCAGTGGAGTCTGTATTATAGGCTTTTATGTCAAAAGCGAAAAGTGTGGGCTCGTAATTGTTGACCACCACAGAATTATGGATAGCTTTGGTGCTGTCGGCAACGTTAGCATAGGACTTGACTTTAAGTAGTATTTTATTTTGAAAGCGCGTCCATTGTACCACTTGTTCGTTGGTTTTGGAACCTGCATTGAAGTAACCTCCTCCCAATCCTTGGGGCAGTTGGGAGATCCTACTCACCCATAACATTTCTTTTTTCAATTTATTTAAGGGTATTTCATAAAAATACTCCTCCTTAATTTTATGCACCGAAAAAAGACCTGTGTCCGTAATTGCATCTTTTGTGATAATTTCACTGTAATTTTTGATGCCATTTTTATCTTTCGATTTCGTAGCATCATTAAAATTTGTGGGAATAGTAGAGTCCTCATTTTTTGATGGTCTTTGTCCATTCACTGTTAATGATAGAAGAAACAAAGGCAACATTAGAAACGGTATTAATCTTTTCATGCGGGGGTAATTGTATTATCTTTCTCCTAAAATAAAACTATTCAAAAGCTATTCCCGACTTTTTAAGGAATATTAACAAAA
>JBFIGS010000299.1:0-3305 GCA_041602195.1 Sediminicola sp.
CCGTCCAAAAAAAATAAACAACTGTATTCTCTATTGTTGTTGTTTCCAATTTTATCTTAAGTAATTAGAAATTTTATTTTTTCAAAACAAGGATTCTGAATAGTTTTATTCGGGAACAAAATGTTTTTAATATGGACAAAAAAAACCTAATATTTATCGGTTTATTGGTATTGATCCTCGTTGGCTGTACCCAAAAAATAAAAAAGAAAAACGATTCTTCCCACAAGTCATTTAGTTTCCTCTCCATTTCGGAGGACATTCTAAATTTTAAGGGCTCTCCTAAAAACAAAAGTGATAGGGATATGCTGATGTTTTCTGACCAAGGAGCTTGGTTTGCGTTTAGTTTGCCAGATGACAATTTCAATTCTGGAGGATTTGCAGGACCTTTCCTTATGACCCAACAAAATGGGATATGGTTAAGTTCTGCTTTGGCAAAATTTGAATTATCAACAGATGTGCCTGGTACTGGGATCAATTGGAATTTACATCGTATTTCACAAAAAAGTTACGCCAGCCATTTGGAGCAGACCTTTGGTAATGATTCAATAAAAATAGCTCAGCAGCTTGTTTTTCTTTCGGGCCATACTGCCATACAACGAACTCTAGTAACCAATACTTCTTCTAAAGCTATAACTATAAATACGAATTTTAAGGGGAAATTATTTGACGTTGGAGTCACGGTATCCAAACATAATAATGGTCTTAAATTTAATTCTGATAAGAGTCCTGCAGTTGGATATTTACAAGTGGTTAATGAGGAAGGAAATATTTTTGTACTGGATGGTACTGGTTATAGTATAAACAATCCGGCCGTATTATTACATCCAAACGAATCAAAAGAGTATGTTGTGGCACAGACCTTTATTTTTCCAGAATATTCCATGGAAAAGGAAAATAAAGCAATTGCAACGTTTCTTTTTGATTCTGTGTTGGAAGCCAGAAAATATGAAAAAGAAAACCAATTATCAGCCTTAATTGGTCAAAGCAAGGATGAATTTAAAGCCAAAAAATATTCTGAAATTTTGTCCAAAGCACTTCTCACCCTACAAAACAATTGGCGAATATCTGCTGGAGAATTAAAGCACCAAGGGCTATTCCCCAGTTACCATTATGAATGGTTTCACGGGTTTTGGTCCTGGGATTCCTGGAAGCATGCGGTGGGGCTTTCCATTTATGATCAAGAATTGGCCAAAGATCAAATTCGGGCAATGTTCGATTATCAGAAAGACAACGGATTTGTATTGGATTGTATCTATAGGGATACAACAATAGAAGCCCATAATTACAGGGATACCAAACCGCCATTGGCAGCATGGGCAGTTGTTAAGGTATTGGAAAAGAATGAAGACCCAAAATTTTTAAGGGAAATGTACCCTAAGCTTATAAAATACCATTACTGGTGGTACAACAACAGAGATCACGATAAGGACGGACTCTGTGAATTTGGATCCACCGATGGCACCGTATTGGCAGCAAAGTGGGAAAGTGGAATGGATAATGCCATTCGTTTTGATAATGCAGCCATATTAAAAAATTCAGAAGATGCCTATTCCTTAAATCAGGAAAGTGTGGACCTGAATGCATATTTATATGCAGAAAAATTGTATTTGGCCTCGTTGGCAGAGGCTATGGAAAAGATTGATGATGCAAGAACCTTGAAGTCGGAAGCTGCCATTTTAAAGAAACAGATCCAGGACCAGTTTTACGATAGTGAAGATGGTTGGTTTTATGATACCAATATTGAAGGCACCAATTTTATCAAGGGAGCGGGCAGTGAAGCTTGGACCCCGCTATGGGCGAAAGCAGCTACAGATGAGCAAGCTGAAAGGGTAAAAGAGAAAATGATGGATCCTCAAAAATTCTATTCCAAAGTTCCTTTTCAGACCATGTCCAAAGATCACCCAAAGTTTGATCCTTTAAATGGATACTGGCGAGGGCCCAATTGGTTGGATCAAGCCTATTTTGGAATCCAAGGTTTAAGAAATTATGGTTATGACGAGGAAGCTGATAGTGCAACAATTAAACTCTTGGAAGGTGCCAATGGAATCCTTGAAAAAGGAACGCCCATAAGGGAGAATTATCATCCAATTACAGGAGATGGACTTTATGCCAAAAATTTTAGTTGGAGTGCGGCCCATCTTATAATGATGCTGACAAAGGATTAAGTAAATAAAAACTAAGTGGACCTATATTGAGAATCATATTCTAATGGAATACAACAAAATCAAAATATCAGCACGCCAAGCGGAACAAATTTGCCTGGAACTTTTTAATATTAAGGGAGGTGCCAAACCACTTCCGGGGGAAATCGATTTCAATTTTAAAATTGATGATGGCAATGGGGAAGGGTATATTTTAAAAATATCCCGCCCCAATGAGAATGAGAAATATTTGGATTTTCAACAAAAGCTATTGCAGCATGTATGGGATCACGGACAAGGATTGATATCGCCAAAAGTAATCAATGATGTCAACGGGATGTCAATCTCTGAGTTTAAGGATGAAAATGGGGAACATAGGAAAGTCCGACTGCTATCTTGGATCTCAGGGAGGGTATGGAGCTCTGTAAATCCTCAATTAGACAACCTTCGCTATAGTCTGGGGCAACAAGCGGGAAAATTGACCAAGGCTCTGCAAGGGTTTGACCATGAAGAAGCACATAGGCAATTGGATTGGGATGTGGCACAAGCTGTTTGGACAGAGGCCCATATTGATTTGTTTAAGGGAGAAGAAAGGGAAATTATTTTGGCATTTCAGGAAGAATTTAAAAAGGCCCAACCTACCTATTCCAAATTGAGAAAAGCGGTTGTTCATAATGATGCCAATGACAACAACGTTATTGTTTCTTTGGATCTGATTGACCCCAAAGTAATTTCAGCTATAGATTTTGGGGACGCAGTACATACTCAGGTCATTAATGATTTGGCCATTGCATGTGCTTATACCATAATGCACCATAATGACCCGTTGGCCGCGGCATTGCCCATTGTAAAAGGGTACCACAGTGCCTTTGCTTTAACTCCTACGGAATTGGGGCATTTGTATCTAGCCATTGCCATGAGGTTGGTTATTTCTGTAACCAAATCGGCCATCAATAAAATTAAGGAACCAGATAACCATTACCTGCTGGTAAGTGAAAAACCTGCGTGGGAACTTCTCCAAAAATGGAAATTGGTCGATACTGAATTTGCCCACTATAGTTTTAGGGCTGTTTGCGGATTTAGCGCTCACCCAAATGAGGAGAAATTTTCAACATGGGCAAGCCAACAATCATTCTCCTTGGAAAAATTGTTTCCAACCATCAA
>JBFIGS010000300.1:0-3266 GCA_041602195.1 Sediminicola sp.
AAAAGAAAGCGAGACCATATTTTTTAGTATCAAATTATTGGGAGCTCTTTATTTGTTTTATTTGGCGTTTATGGTTTTCAAAAGTGCACCTGATATTCGTTTAGGGGAGACACACCTTGCAAAAAAGAGTCTGCTACAGCTGTTTAGAAAGGGATTTATTATGAATGTTCTCAATCCTAAGGTCACTATCTTTTTCTTAGCTTTCTTTCCTGGATTTTTATTCAGTAACGAGCTGAGTACGGTGGTTCAATTTTATGTATTGGGCTTGTTGTTTATGGTTGTTTCATTTATAATTTTTGGATTGATAGCTTTGCTTTCTGGTGCAATTTCAGATTACATCACCAAACATTCAGGAGTGGGCCATTTTTTAAAATGGTTGCAGATTTTTGTATTTATTGGTATTGGGGTTTATATCTTATTTTCGGATAAATAATAGTAATTTTGAAATCGTCATAAAAAATATTCATGTCCGAAAAGGTCAAAATCATAGAATGTCCAAGAGATGCCATGCAGGGCATAAAAGCTTTCATCCCTACAGAGAGCAAAATAAAGTATATACAAGCATTGTTGAGATGTGGTTTTGATACCATCGATTTTGGTAGTTTCGTATCCCCTAAGGCCATTCCCCAAATGGCGGATACCGCAGAAGTATTGGCAGGTCTGGATCTCAGTAGATCCCAAAGTAAGTTGTTGGCCATTGTGGCCAATGTGAGGGGAGCTGAGGATGCATGTCAGCACGATGCCATAGATTATTTGGGATATCCTTTTTCCATTTCCGAAAACTTCCAAATGCGGAATACCCATAAAACCATTGCAGAGTCCGTTACCACCTTAAAAGAAATTCTGAGTTTGGCCAAGGCGTCCAATAAGGAAGTGGTCACCTATATTTCCATGGGTTTTGGAAATCCTTATGGGGATCCGTGGGATGTAGATATAGTGGGGGAGTGGACAGAAAAACTTGCGGATATGGGAGTTGGGATATTGTCCCTTTCAGATACGGTAGGATCGTCTACTCCAGAAGTGATCAATTACCTATTTTCTAATTTAATACCCAAATATCCTGAAATTGAATTTGGTGCTCATTTGCATACCACCCCTTCCAGATGGCATGAAAAGGTAGATGCAGCCTATAAGGCAGGGTGCCGAAGATTTGATGGGGCTATTCAAGGTTTTGGGGGGTGTCCTATGGCCAAAGATGAACTGACCGGAAATATGCCGACCGAAAAGATGCTATCATACTTCACCAAAGAAAAGGCAGATACGGGGGTAAATTGGATGACATTTGAGGCTACCTACAATAAAGCATCTGAACTTTTCTCTCTATATCATTGATATATAATTCATTGTGATTTTTATTTAGATTTAGTATAAATAAACTTTGTGAATATTAAAGTGCGTCATATATTTGCAATCAAATATTATTTTAATCCAATCTAAATAAGAACAATTTCATGAAAAAATATTTGATCCCTATGTCTTTTGCAGTTTTAGGTCTCTTTACTTCTTGTAATTCTGATGACGATAACATGGATTATGACGGTTCTAAGATCAACAACCCAACTACCTATAGTTTCGAAAGAAATGGAGAAAGCACTGTTGATTATAACGGACAGTCTACACGTTTGGCCATGGGTGGTGAACTGGGTGTGGAACTGAATAATCCCTCCAAAACATCGGCCGCATTATTGGCAATGTTCGCACATCAGGAAGGGGAGGACAATTTTTCGGATGCAGCTCTCAATGCCTCAAACAAGAATATCAGAAGTAAGACAGCGGCTTCAGTGGATTATTTTTCTACCAATGCTACGGATCAAGCCCTAATACGAGCCGATTTTGATAAATGGATCAACCAGCAGGTGGACGAGGTCTTTCCAAATTGGAACAGCCCGGCGTCAGCAGGAGTCCCAGGCCAAATTGCCGATGGTTCCTCTACCCGATATATCAACGCCTTGGGTCTGGAATATGACCAAATGGTCATTAAGGGCCTTATAGGAGCTTTGGTGGTAGATCAAACGCTGAACAACTATTTGAGTCCCGCCGTATTGGATGAAGGTAACAATAGAGCAGACAATGATATGATGTCCGTGGAGGATGGTAAGTCCTACACCACTATGGAGCACAAGTGGGATGAGGCCTATGGATATGTCTACGGTCTAAATGCAGACCCGGCCAATCCAAATGCAGATCTTGGAGCGGATAGTTTTTTGAACAAATATATCGGAAGAGTGGAAGGGGACGCGGATTTTGCCGGAATCGCCAAGACCATATTTGATGCCTTTAAATTAGGTAGGGCCGCCATTGTGGCACGGGACTACGATTTACGCGACGCACAGGCCGAAATTGTGAAAAAGAAAATTTCAGAGATAGTTGGTATTCGTGCAGTATATTACCTGCAACAGGCAAAACTCTTGTTGGATCAGGAAGTTCCTGCCTATGGATCGGCATTTCATGATCTTTCAGAAGGTTATGGGTTTATTTATAGCCTTCAGTTCACCAGCAACCCATTGAGCAATGCCCCTTATTTTACCAAGGCAGAGGTAGATGCTTTCCTTTCAGATCTAATGGACGACGGCCCAAATGGACTATGGGATGTGAAAGCGGCTACATTGGATGCAATTTCCGTGGCCATTGCAGAGCGATTTGAATTTACGCTGGAAGCCGCGGCCGAATAAATGACGCACAACAACGACCAATTGTTAATAAATAAGCAACTTTTAAATGAACGAAGAAGATTTTCGTTTTGTAATTTTGTTTAATTAGAATAAATAAAAATAAGCTATGAAAAAAGTGATACTGTTGACCATGGGTTTGTTCCTGTTTTGGGCTTGCTCTTCAGATAGTACTGATGAAATAGATAATCCAAATCCAACCCCTGTTAGCTTTGATAGGGGAGCTATGTTAACAAATTGGGCAGATAATATTATTATCCCTTCGTATGAGGCATTCAATTTAGAAATGACCAATCTTAACA
The DNA here is from genome assembly GCA_041602195.1 of Sediminicola sp. Classification (GTDB taxonomy): domain Bacteria; phylum Bacteroidota; class Bacteroidia; order Flavobacteriales; family Flavobacteriaceae; genus Sediminicola. The sequence continues at coordinate 2,972 of JBFIGS010000300.1, forward strand.
ATGTATTCTTGAAATTTAAGGCTGAGCGCTCTACAGAGAACCTCGAGGCCTTCAGGGCAGCATGGTTTGATACCTATAAGATGTGGCAACGTGTGTCCATGTTCGAGATAGGGCCTGCGGAAACTTCGGGATTGCGCTTAAATATGAATATCTATCCTACAAATGTCCAAAAGATTGACGATTATGTTGTTTCAGGAAACTATGATCTAACACTTTCCTCCAATCGGGATGCCAAGGGATTTCCTGCATTGGATTATTTGATCAATGGTTTGGCGGAGACAGATACCGATATAGT
>JBFIGS010000301.1:0-3220 GCA_041602195.1 Sediminicola sp.
AAGATCTACTTTTATCTCTTTTGCTGTTTTGCTCTGGGCAGTCGGCTGTACGGGAGCAGTAAATTCTGGAATAGGCTGTTCCTTTTTTTGTGGCTCAAATAGCTCCTTATCGTTCTTGGCATAGTTGGGCTGTGCCATAAATTCTGCCAAAACCTCATCTATCCCTTTTCCGTTGGGCATTTCAGAGACCATGTCCTTAATAGTGTCTATCCCCGGAATGATTATATCTTCCTGATGTGGGTTGCTTTCTGGAACTTTGGAATTTGCCTCCATAACAGCAGTGGCCATTTTCTCAAATTTTGCCGCAATGGCATTTTTTGAAACATCTACTTCTACATCGGTTAACCTTTCGTCTATAAATTTAAGCACCGCCAATTTTTCATATAGTCCCCTGGCCGCTTCATACATTTCGGAAATATTGTTCAAGTCCCTAGAGGTAATAATATCCGTGGATATGCGAACCAATTCTTCTTTAAGTTTTCTTTTCATCTTTCTTTTTTTTAATATCCGTGAACACCTGAATAAATCCTTGTTTATCAACCCTATAATAAAGCGTTTTACGCTTATTTACAACTTTTTCTGGCAACTAACCTCAAAGGCGTAATTTTTTAATAATTTTATGGTTCTATAAAATAGGAACGAAAAACACATTACTTTCGTCTAAAATTACAAAATGTTTCTCGAAAATACTGTTAACCACAAAGAACAATTCGGCTGGATAGAAGTTATCTGCGGCTCCATGTTCTCAGGCAAGACCGAGGAACTGATCAGGAGGCTTAAACGCGCGCAATTCGCAAAACAAAAAGTAGAGATCTTTAAGCCCATTGTGGATACCCGTTACCACGAGGATATGGTGGTCTCCCACGATGCCAATGAAATAAGATCTACTCCCGTTCCGGCAGCAGCAAACATCCGACTTTTGGCCGATGGATGCGATGTGGTTGGTATTGACGAAGCCCAGTTTTTTGATGATGAAATTGTATCTGTATGTAACGATTTGGCGAATAAAGGGGTGCGGGTGTTGGTTGCTGGGTTGGATATGGACTTCAAAGGAAACCCTTTTGGACCCATGCCGGCTTTAATGGCAACTGCAGAATATGTGACCAAAGTACATGCTATCTGTACCAGAACAGGCAATTTGGCCAACTATAGTTTTAGGAAATCTACCAATGATAAATTGGTTCTTCTTGGGGAAACGGATGAGTATGAGCCTTTGAGCAGGGCAGCCTACTATAAGGCTATGCTTAAGGAAAGGGTTCGGAATATAGAGGTTAAAGAAGAAGAAGAAATAAAGCAGGATAAAAAAAGGTCGGATGCCTAAAGCCACAGAAACGGTCCTAGAAATAGACCTAAGCGCCCTAGAACACAATTATCATTATCTAAGGTCCAAAATTAAACCTTCCACAAAATTTCTGGGTGTCGTTAAAGCTTTTGCCTATGGCAACGACTCGGTAAGGGTGGCACAGAAGCTGGAAAGTTTGGGAGTTGATTATTTTGCCGTGGCCTATGCCAAAGAAGGAGTGGTTTTGCGAGATGCAGGAATTACATCCCCTATTTTGGTATTGCACCCCCTTCCTTCTGGGTTTGATATGATCATTGAGCGATGTTTGGAACCGAGCATTTATTCCGAGCATATTTTGGACACGTTTTTGGATACCGCCGAAAGACATGGCCAAAAAGACTATCCCATCCATCTTAAATTTAACACTGGTCTTAACCGTTTGGGTTTTAAAAAAGATCAGGTTCCCCAGCTCATAGAAAAGTTGATCCCTCGAAAGGAAGTTAAAGTAGTCTCCATTTTTTCCCATTTGGCCGCCACAGAGGACAAGAATGAGCGAGAATTTACCTTGGGGCAGATCAATTCGTTTAAGGAAATTATCCTGGAAGTTGAAGAACGATTGGGATACCGACCCAAATGCCATATTTTGAATACCTCCGGGATTATCAATTATCCCGAGGCCCAATTTGATATGGTGCGCAGTGGAATTGGACTTTATGGCTATGGAAATGAGGCCAGGGTTGATGCAGAACTTCGCCCTATTGCGACCTTAAAAACCATCATTTCACAACTACATGTTTTGGAGGCCAATGAAAGCGTAGGCTATAATAGAGCCTATAAAGTGGGTTCAAAAAAAGTTACCGCGACCTTACCTCTCGGACATGCTGATGGTATAGGAAGACCGTATGGAAATGGAAAGGGACAGGTCCTTATCAATGGCAAAATGGCTCCCATAATAGGGAACGTTTGTATGGATATGATCATGGTAGACGCCACCGACATTGATTGTAAGGAAGGTGACGAGGTGATTATTTTTGGTCCCCAGACTTCAGCTGAAAAAATGGCAAATAGAGCCAATACCATTTCCTATGAATTGCTTACCGGGATCTCCCAGCGCGTAAAGCGTGATTTCTTGGATGGCTGATATCTTCAAAGTTTTGTGACCTGCAGTATTTTGGTTACATTAGTCAGATATCAACCAATAAACTATAATTACATGGGCTTTTTTAAAGATTTTAAATCCTTTCTGATGAAAGGTGACATTGTTAGCTTGGCAACGGCCGTTGTTATTGGAGCTGCATTCAGTAAAGTTGTCAACTCTGCTGTAAACGACATTCTTATGCCAGTAATAGGTATAATTACTGGTGGAACCGACTTTACACAAAAATTCATCGCCTTGGACGGGGAGAGCTATGAAAGCTTAGCTGCGGCCCAAGAAGCAGGTGCAGCGGTTATGACCTATGGAAATTTAGTACAAGCCGTGATCAATTTCATCATTGTAGGCTTGTTCATTTACCTTTTCTTAAAGGCCTATGAGAATTCCAAAAAGAAAGAAGAAGCGGCAGCACCAGCAAAACCTGCAGGACCAAGTCAGGAACAACTTCTTATGGAAATAAGGGATTTGCTAGCTAAAAAATAATTAAAATATACATCTATGCCCTATAAAGGGTATTGGATGTACCGCTACACTACTGTAGTTTAACTAAAGCCACCTAAAGCGTTTCGCAGACGCTATAGGTGGTTATTTTTTTAAATTCTATTTTTGCAACTTTCGCCATTATTTATGATCCAAGTTTCAAAAGAAGTCGCACTCAAGCCTGTCCAATTGGAGGATCAAGGGGTATTATTAGAAGTGATTCGGAAAATTTACCTTCCGGTGTACCGTCATTTATGGACGGACAATGGGGCGTTTTATTTTGAAAAAAATTATAGCATAGCCAA
>JBFIGS010000302.1:0-3206 GCA_041602195.1 Sediminicola sp.
AAAAACATTAAAAAATGCTTCAAAAGTGGTGAAAATTAATGATTTTTTACGACTTATAGGGTTAAAAATTCTAGTTTTTGAATTTGACCCTGTGCCATAAAAAAACTCCCACTCTTTTAAAGTGGGAGTTCAATATTATATGAAAACCTAATTAAGCGGCAGCTTCTTCAGTTTTATCGATCAAAATTTGACCTCTGTAATATAATTTACCTTCATGCCAGTGAGCTCTGTGGTACAAATGCATTTCACCAGTTGTTGGATCTTTAGCAATTGTTGGAGCTACTGCTTTGTAATGAGTTCTCCTTTTATCTCTTCTGGTTTTTGAAATCTTTCTTTTTGGATGTGCCATTGTGAACCTTATTTATCTTTTAATAACTTTTTTAAAGCATCCCATCTGGGATCTGTATTATTTCCTTTGTTTTCTTTAACCTCTTTTGGTTGTAATTCTTTTAACTTATCAATGACTTCCGACTCCAAGGTACCATCCTCAACTCCCGGATGTACTCTTTTTTGAGGTATTGCCAAAACCAGCATTTCATACACATATTGCGCAATGTTGATCTGATGTTCCCCGTGGGGAACAATTAATATCTCATCGTTCTCATCGTTGTACTCATCCCCAAATTTTACCACCAACTCCAAAGAAGAGGTGATTTTTTGATCGAATGGTTCGTTAGTGATGTCACAATTGACGTTTACCGTCCCTCTTGCGTGCATCTCCAACTCCAACATAGTACTCATCTTATTCAATGTAACCGACAAACTTATGTCAGCCCCATTGATGTCATCGTACTCAAAAGATTCAAAGAACTCGTTTTTTATTTTATACTCAAACTCATGCTTCCCCTGCTTCAATCCTGAAAAAGGAATAGCAAATTCCTTATGCTTCGTCATGTTTAACACTGGTTTAGAGTATCCGTCCCCCTAAAAGGCGGGTGCAAAGATACTATTATTTTAATAATTCCAAACTTTTTAAGGCTTATTTATGCCTCTTTTTTGACCCTAATCCCAATTGGCACAACTTTTTACCTTTTAAGGATGCAACAAAGATCAAATAATATTCAAAGATACAATTATCTTGTGGGTTTGAGTTTCTGCTTTTTTAAAGGATTGCTCGTCAACTCCCTATACTCCTCTCTGTTCTTGAAAATTTGTAGTGCCGTGAACACGGCTTCCTTAAAAGAACTATGGTCTGCCTTGCCCTTCCCCGCGATCTCATAGGCCGTTCCATGGTCTGGAGAAGTCCTTACTTTGCGCAGGCCGGCGGTATAATTTACCCCTTTCCCAAAGGATAATGTTTTAAAGGGAATAAGTCCCTGATCGTGATAAGCTGCAAGGATGGCATCAAAATTCTTATATGCATCCGAACCAAAAAAGCTGTCCGCGGAATACGGTCCGTAGACCAAATGTCCGGCATCCATAAGCTCCTTGATCACCGGCTTAAGCACCTCGTCATCTTCTTTGCCAATGACACCATTATCTCCACTGTGGGGGTTAATCCCCAAAAGGGCGATACGTGGCTTTCGGATGCCAAAATCCATTTTCAAGGAATTCTCTATGGTCTTTATCTTGCTCTTTACCAATTTGGAAGTGATGGCGGCGGGAGCATCTTTAACGGCTACATGGTCTGTCAGCAAGCCCACTTTTAGGCTGTCCGTGACCATGAACATAAGGCTTTCCCCCTCCAGTTCCTTCGCCAAATAATCTGTATGTCCAGGAAAATTGAAATCCTTGGTTTGTATGTTGTTTTTATTGATGGGCGCGGTGACCAAGACGTCAATTTCATCCTTTTTAAGTGCGTCTACGGCCGCTACGAGCGACTTCAATGCATATTCTCCTCCTTGGGAAGTGGCCTCACCAAATGTGATCTCCGGGGCATCCTTCCAAACATTCAATACATTGATCTTGCCGTCCAAAGCCTTGGAAACTTCCTGTATTCCATTATAGTTGATCTCTATCCCTAACGCATTCTTTTGAAAGGAAATCACCTTGTTAGAGGCAAAAATAATAGGCGTGCAAAAATCTAGCATTCTGGCATCCTCAAAAGTTTTGAGCACCACCTCACATCCTATCCCATTTAAATCTCCAATGGATATGCCCAGTTTTATTTTTTCGCTTTCCTGCATGGTATCTTTACCTTTATGTCTAATTTTACACTACAAAACTACTTAATTAAAACGACACATGTTTACAGGTATTATTGAAACTTTAGGGGAGATAAAACAATTAAAAAAAGATGGGGGAAATTTACACATAACAGTATATTCTCCCATAACCCATGAGCTTAAAATAGACCAAAGTGTTGCACATAATGGTGTATGCCTAACTGTTGTCGCCCTACATGGGGACACCTATACCGTAACCGCCATAGAGGAGACGTTACAAAAAACCAACTTGGGCCAACTGAAGGTAGGAGATCCTGTGAATTTGGAACGGGCCATGATCTTGGGCTCCCGCTTAGACGGTCACTTGGTACAAGGACATGTGGACCAAACCGGTACTTGTATTGCCATTGACCAAAAAGATGGAAGCTGGTTCTTCACCTTCGAATACGAGCCATCAAAAAACAATGTGACTATCGAAAAGGGCTCCATTACCATAGACGGCACCAGCTTAACGGTTGTAGATTCCAAAAAGAACCTATTTAGTGTGGCCATAATCCCGTACACCTATGAACACACTAGGTTCAACACCTACACTATTGGAACAGAGGTGAACCTGGAATTTGATGTTATCGGAAAATATGTATCTAGATTAATGGGGTTACAGCAATAAATCTAGGGTTAATCTTCAAAAAAAGAGATGGAAGAGCCCACCCAGTCATCATTGGATAAATAGGATACATTGATCAAGTCGCCCTTGTTCATGCGCGTAAGGTTAATCACCGGCATTAGCCTGTTCTCGGAATCGCTCCATGTGTATAGAATACGTAATTCCACCTTGGAATTCGTCCCGCTTGGGGCCTTTACGATTGGGGCATACTTCACTTTTGATTGAAGAATATAATTATGCCTGTCCTTTATGCCCTCAATAAATTCCAAGGTGGGATTTAAATTGATCCCTTTCCCTGCAAAAGAAAACAATGGTTTTAAAACATAGGCACTCAAATCCAAATCCTTTGGGAAATCATTCAAATAGAAGGATTGTGGGATGTTTTTATGTGATAGCAGGGGCATGATGCATTTGGAGATCATAAAAAACCAATC
>JBFIGS010000303.1:0-3186 GCA_041602195.1 Sediminicola sp.
GGTTTCCGGGAAATTGTGACCAGTATCGATATGCATTAAAGGAAATGGGATTTTTGCAGGAAAGAATGCCTTTTGTGCCAATCGGACCAAAGTAATGGAATCCTTACCTCCAGAAAATAACAATACAGGTCTTTCGAACTGTGCCACCACTTCCCTAAAGATGTAAATTGCCTCATTCTCCAAGGCGTTGGACTGCAAAACCCTTGGTTGTGAAATTTTTGTTGTTTGTTTTGAATCTAATGTTGCTGTTTCCAAACTATATCTTTTTTGATTTTCCTTTTTCAATTGAAACAAAGAAAATTGATTGCTGCTTTCCTTTAATTAGGTGTGTAATCCACACTCCCGATTGTCCAGTACTTTGGTCGGGTCAAAATATTTATGTTCATTGGGCAAACCAAGATTGGCGAGATAGGCATCCAGTTGCACATCGTTCCAATGGTAAAACGGACTCACCTTTAAGACACCATCCTTGCTTTGGCTCAAAATATCCAAAGTATTACGCAAGGCGGTCTGCCCTTTTCTTAAATTGGTGAACCACACATCTGGTTTATGCTCTGCCATTGCTCTTTTAAAAGGTTCCAATTTCACCTGTTCTGTGAAAATGGCATGGTTTGGGTCTTCAATTCCTGGAACTCCCAAAACAGCATCCCTGTGCGCTGCTGTTTGCTTTGGCACGTATAACTTAATGTTCAAGTCCAATTTAGCGATTAGCTCCTCGGCATGTTTATATGTATTGGGGGTATTATAGCCCGTATCGCACCAGATTACCGGAACATTCTTTTCAATGTCAGTCACCGCATGAAGTATTGCCACTTCATAAGGTCGAAAATTAGTGGTAACCACTGCCTTTTTAGCATACTGCAAAGCCCAAGAAATAATTTCTTCTGGTGGTATACCCTTGAATTGGGCATTAAGATCTTTTATCTGTTGTTCCGTAAACTTCATTTTTCTTGATTTAATACGCTTAAAACTGATTCCCTAATTACTTGCCCCAGTTAATGGAATTCCATGCTCTTTCATGAAAAAAGTACAATAGCATCTTAGTGAACAATTCCACCAATCCGATTGAAAAAGCCACCTTAGCTGTACCTGTAACAATCCAAGAAATTAAAATGGTATCAATGGTGCCAATAATCCTCCAGCTAATAGATTTAACAATACTCCTTTTGGGCTGCTCAGTTTTTTTGTCGGACTTATAGCTGGTACTACTCGCTTTTTTACCTAATATCAATTGATCTGCTATCATGTGAAACAATTTAAAATACTAATCCCTATAGATTTAGTAGAGTAAGCAAAAGTAAAATTAATTTTCACATTTGGATGCAAATGAATAACCAATATTACTTTTACCCTATAGTTTTAATAGATTATTGAAAAAGAAGGATGATTTTTGAGGATTTCCTAATAAATATTGTAGGAGTAGTACTAAAAATGCGCTTAGGACATTAAATCGGCGAGGGTATTACTGCCAAAAACCTCCAAAGTACTGTCTCTCACTTGAATCATAAGTTTGTGGACGGAACAACTTTTCTCATCCGGACAGTCACTGCATTTTTCGTAAAAATTAAGGCTGACACAAGGGACAAGGGCAATGGGACCTTCCAAGACCCTCATTACCGTGGTCATTGGAATATCTTTGGGGTCCTTAATTAGGTAATAGCCTCCACCCTTTCCTTTTTTGGATCCCAAAAAACCTGTTTTGCGCAAGGTTAACAGAATGCTTTCCAAGAACTTCTGCGAAATATTCTCATGATTGGCAATTTCAGCAATTTGAACGGGTTCCCTATCCTTTTGGTTCGCCAAAAAGGTGAGCGCCTTTAATCCGTACTTGGTCTTCTTAGAAAGCATACAACGAATATAGGAAAATTTGGTGTTGCTTGTTGTGCCTTAAACTCTCCTTTTTTTTAAGTCTATCACAATACCCAAAGTCCTACCCCAATGCCTGATCTATATCGGCAATAATGTCATCTATGTGTTCCAGGCCTACCGATACCCTTACCATACCATCTGTTATCCCGGCGCCCAATCGTTCTTCGGTGGTCAACTTACTGTGGGTAGTGGATGCCGGGTGTGTCACAATACTGCGTGCATCGCCCAAATTAGCAGATAAGGACAGTAATTTTATGGCATCAAAGAATTTCCTTCCTGCCTCTACTCCACCCTTTACATCAAAGGCAACCACACAACCGCCAGCTTTCATTTGCCTTTTGGCGATTTCATATTGGGGGTGTGATTTTAAAAAAGGATATTTAACCCAATTAACCTTGGGATGTTCTTCCAAGAATTGGGCTAGTTTTAAAGCATTCTCACAATGACGGTCTACCCTCACGGACAAGGTCTCCAAACTTTTAGATAACACCCAGGCGTTAAAGGGGGACAATGCCGGACCGGTGATCCTGGAAAAGCGATACACTTTTTCCATCAACTCCTTTCCTCCCACGGTAATCCCTGCCAATACACGGCCTTGGCCATCCATAAGTTTGGTCCCGGAATGTATTACGAGATGGGCACCAAATTTCATGGGTTGCTGCAGATAAGGGGAAGCAAAACAATTGTCCACTATAAAGATCAAATTATGCTTCTTGGCAATCGCGCCCAATACCTCCAGATCGAGGACATCAACCCCAGGATTGGTAGGCGACTCTGCATAAAGTATTTTGGTTTTTGGGGTGATCAGCCCCTCAATCGTATCTACCTCATTTATGTTGAAATAACTGGTATTGATGTTCCACTTCGGAAAAAACTGGGTAAAGAGACTATGGGTAGAGCCAAAAACACTTCGGCAAGAAATAATATGGTCTCCACTTTCCAAAAGGGCAGCAAAGGTTGAAAAAACCGCTGCCATTCCCGATGCAAAGGCGAAGCCGTCTTCTGCGCCTTCCATTTTGCATACTTTTTCAATGAATTCCGAAGAATTGGGATTGCTATATCTCGAATATATATTTCTTTCCTTTTCCTCCGCAAAGGAAGCACGCATATCCTCCGCATCCTCAAAAACAAAACTGGACGTAAGGTACATGGGCGTTGAATGCTCCAAATACTGACTTCGTTCCATTTGTGTGCGAATTGCTTCCGTTTCAAACTGCTGTTTTTTCATAATCAACTTTTCTCTGTAATTCGTAATATATCGCCAAACACCCCTCTTGCTGTTACTGCCGCACCTGCTCCCGCTCCTTGTATGACCAA
>JBFIGS010000304.1:0-3186 GCA_041602195.1 Sediminicola sp.
ACCTATCATTTTCTTGATTTTATCAATATTGGGGGTTGTTGGCTGTGGAAAAGAAACTTTAAAACCAGTACCAGAGCAGACCTATCATTACAATCATGAAATATTTGAAGAAAATAAATTACCTCCAAGAGCTACTTTTTATGGATTTGAGTCTAAGACTATTAATGATAGGGAACAATCAAAACGATTTTTGAACCTTAATGGGGAATGGAAATTTTTTTTCGTAAAAGATCCCAAGCAGCGACCTACAACGTTTCAAAATGTAAATTTTGATGATAGCTTATGGGATACGATACCGGTTCCTTCTAATTGGGAAGTAGAAGGGTACGACCAGCCTATATATTTGGATGAACGTTATCCCTTTACCACAAAATGGCCAGAGGTACCAACCGATTATAATCCCGTAGGCACTTATAGAAAGGAGATTGTATTAAGTGAAGAATTGCTATCCGAAGATCTTATTCTTCATTTTGCTGGTGCCAAATCGGCAATGTATGTTTACTTGAATGGACAGTTTGTTGGGTATTCCCAAGGAAGTAAGACGCCTGCAGAATTTAACATTACACCTTTTGTTCATGTTGGGAAAAATATTTTGGCATTACAAATGTTTCGCTGGAGCGATGCGAGTTATCTCGAGAGTCAGGATATGCTGCGTATGAGCGGTATTGAGCGCGATGTATATATCTATAGTCAGCCAAAAGTTCATCTAGCGGATTATTATGCCTATACCAATCTGGATAATTCCTACATGAATGGATTATTTAAAGGGTCGGCCAGAATACAAAATGAAAGCGATGAAGCCGTTAATAGGACTATTTCAATGGAATTGTTCTATGATAAGTCTTTAATTTATAAGGATTCAAAAAATATTGAAATTGCAGCAAATTCAAGTGTTGATTTTAAATCCGATACAATTATATCGACCGTTAAGCAATGGTCTGCAGAGCTACCAAATTTATATCAATTATTGATCTCGATAGAAGATCCGAAAAATTCAAAGAACCATCAGTTCATAAAATCGAATATTGGATTTAAAAGAGTAGAAATTAAAAACAGTCAGGTTCTTATAAATGGAAAGGCCATTTATATTAGGGGAGTAGACAGACATGAAACAGATCCATTTACAGGTCATGTAGTTTCACGTGCTTCTATGGAAAAGGATATTATGCTAATGAAGCAAAATAATATTAATGCAGTACGTAGTTCACATTATCCCAATGATCCATATTGGTTGGATTTGTGCGATACCTACGGACTTTATGTTGTAGATGAGGCCAATATAGAAAGCCACCCCTTGGCCATTGACGAAAAGACCCAAATTGGAAATGAAATGAGTTGGTTGCCAGCCCATTTGATGAGGACTCAACAGATGTATTATAGGGATAGGAACCATGCTTCCATTTACTCTTGGTCTTTAGGAAATGAAGCAGGGGAGGGCGAAATATTTAGAACCACGTATAAATGGCTAAAGGAAAAGGAGGATAATAGGATTGTTCAGTATGAGCCGGCGGGTAAGGAAGATTATACAGATGTGTATTGCCCTATGTATCCCAAGCCTGAATATTTAATAGAGCACGGAAAGTCAGATTCGGATAAACCATCAATAATGATTGAATATGCCCATGCTATGGGCAATTCTGTCGGGAATCTTCAGGATTATTGGGATATAATTGAAAAATATCCCAATCTCCAAGGTGGTTTCATTTGGGATTGGGTAGATCAAAGTTTGGAATATAAGAATAAGGATGGAAAGCCATATCTGGCTTATGGACACGACTATCATCCCGACCTTCCAACGGATGGTAATTTTTTGAATAATGGTTTGGTAGACCCTTACCGTAATCCACATCCACACCTTTCTGAGGTGAAAAAAGTTTATGAACCTGCCCAATTTAAATATAAGGGTAATAGTATCATTGAACTTGAAAATAAAAATTTCTTTGCGGATTTTTCAGATAAATCCATTTCATGGAAGTTGTTGTCCGATGGTGAAATAATTCAGCAGGGAGAGGGGATATTTTTAAATGTTCCTCCTCAGAAAAAAATGGATTTTATTTTAAAAAATTTATATGAAAATCTGAACAAGTCCAAAGAATATATCTTGGAATTAAGCCTCATACAAAGTAAAACATCGGCACTAATTCCAAAAGGTCACGAGGTGGCATGGGATCAATTTGTAATTCAAGAAGGTACAAAAAATATTGAGAAATTCAGACCTGGAAATAAACTTTCCAGCATTACAAGAAACGGAATAATAGAATTAAAAAATGATCAAACTAATTTGATGATCAATAGTACATCAGGTGAGATCATTAGTTGGGAATACGAAGGTAGGACCATCACCAATCAACCAATTCGACCTAACTTCTGGCGTCCCCCTACTGATAACGATTTAGGGAACGATATGCAGAATTGGGCCAGGGTATGGCAAAACGCTAGTTATGGGTATAAGGCAAAATTGATGGGTACACCAGAACCTTCGGGTAGCGGGATGGTCTATAAGGTGGCCTATATGCTTCCCAATAATGAAGCTATCGTTGAGGTGAATTATGAATTACAAAATGGTGGTGATCTTCAAGTAGAATACTTATTCAAAGTAAATAATAATGATTTGCCAAATATTCCAAAAATTGGAATGTATATGACCTTGCCCAAGGAATTTGAAATGGTTTCTTGGTATGGTAATGGTCCAAATGAAAGTTATTGGGATAGAAAAACAGGAGTTAAGAAGGGGATATATTCAGAAAAGGTTCATGATGGCTTCCATAGATATTTAAGGCCTCAAGAAACGGGTAACAAAACCGATATAAAATGGATGGATGTGTCATCAAAATCATTAAAACTACGTGTAATTGGCAACGCAACTCTCTTGAACTGTAGTGTTTGGCCATTTGATATGCAGGAAATTGATTTTAATGCGGATAAGGATGGGGCAGAATCTGCATCTGGATTGGTTCCAGTAACAAAGAAACACGGTGCGGATATAAATATTGGTGAGACTGTGCAATGGAATATAGATTACCTTCAAATGGGTGTGGGTGGAGACAATTCTTGGGGAGCATTACCCCATGAGCAATATATGATTAAACCCAAATCCTATTCCTATTCATTTACAATTATGCCTTCAATGGAAGAAAGTACTTGGATACCGTGAACAATGTGGTGCATGTAGGCCATGAGCATCCC
>JBFIGS010000305.1:0-3184 GCA_041602195.1 Sediminicola sp.
AATTTCTGAAAAGGAATCGCAGTATAGGAATTTACCGCCATTCTTTTTAAAGTGAATCGTAAATTTTTCGTCCACAGGTATATTGAGGTCAGGCATATGTAGCCCTCTGGTTTCAGCAGTTTCCCTTGAAACCTTCTTCTTCCCACCCCCAAATAGTTTATCAAATAGACCCATAGTTGTTTAACCGATCTTCAATTTATGGCATAAAGTAAAGCAAAAGACGTGTAATAACACGCCTTTTGTTTCTAAGATTCTAGTTCTTCTTTTGGTAAATCTTCGTTTTTGAGTTTTTCTTGGCCTTGAGCATCAAACTCCTTGTCAAATGGTCTTTTGCCAAAAATCTTTTCCAAATCGTCTTTAAAGATAACTTCTTTTTCCAAAAGGCGTTCTGCCAATTCGGTAAGTTTATCCTTATGTTTAAATAGAAGTTCAACAGCCCTCTTGTATTGTTCCTCTATTAGTTGGGAAATTTCCCTATCAATTTTCTGGGCGGTATGCTCGCTATAAGGTTTGGAAAATCCAAACTCGTTCTGACCAGAGGAATCATAGTAGGTAAGGTTACCTATCTCATCATTAAGGCCATAGATGGTCACCATTGCCCTTGCTTGTTTAGTCACCTTTTCAAGGTCACTCAAGGCACCCGTGGAAATTTTATCGAACATCACCTTTTCGGCAGCTCTTCCTCCTAAGGTGGCACACATTTCATCCTTCATTTGATCCGGTCTAACGATAAGTCGCTCTTCCGGCAAATACCATGCTGCCCCTAAGGATTGTCCTCTGGGCACTATGGTTACCTTTACCAAGGGAGCCGCATGTTCCAGCATCCAGCTAACAGTGGCATGTCCGGCTTCATGATAGGCGATGGTTTTCTTCTCACCTGGCGTGATGATTTTATTTTTCTTTTCAAGACCTCCTACGATCCTATCGACGGCATCCAGGAAATCTTGCTTTGTTACTGCTTTCTTCTCTTTTCTGGCGGCGATTAGTGCGGCCTCGTTACAAACGTTGGCTATATCTGCACCTGAGAAACCTGGCGTTTGTCTTGCAAGAAAATCAAGATCCAGCGTTTCGGCTGTTTTGATCGGTCTGAGGTGAACTTCAAAAATTTCCTTACGTTCGTTAAGATCCGGAAGATCCACATAGATCTGTCTATCGAACCTACCAGCTCTCATAAGGGCCTTGTCCAACACATCCGCACGGTTGGTGGCTGCCAATACGATCACATTTGTATTGGTTCCAAAACCATCCATTTCTGTCAGTAATTGGTTCAAGGTATTTTCCCTTTCATCGTTGGACCCGGTAAAATTATTTTTCCCTCTTGCCCTACCAATGGCATCTATCTCATCGATAAATATAATGGCCGGGGATTTATCTTTTGCCTGTTTGAAAAGGTCACGTACCCTGGAGGCACCAACCCCTACGAACATTTCTACGAAGTCTGAACCAGACAATGAAAAGAAAGGAACTTTGGCTTCACCTGCAACGGCTTTGGCCAATAATGTTTTACCTGTTCCAGGAGGTCCTACCAATAAGGCGCCTTTAGGGATTTTTCCACCTAAAGAGGTGTATTTATCTGGATTTCTAAGGAATTCTACTATTTCCTCCACTTCTTCTTTTGCCCCTTCAAGACCGGCGACATCCTTAAAGGAAGTCCTTGTATCGGTTTTCTCGTCGAAAAGTTTGGCTTTAGATTTACCTATGTTGAAGATCTGTCCTCCAGCTCCACCGCCGGCACCACCAGACATTCTGCGCATCAAATAGATCCAAATACCTATGATCAGTACAAAAGGCAGTAAGGTCAATAGAAGGTCTCCTAAGACGTTGGATTCCGTGTCGTAATCGACAATAGTATCTAGGTTGTTCTCCTTTTTAATATTTTTAATCTCGTTCTCGAAGTTCTGTAAATCCCCGTAGTCCAATATGTACTGTGGTGTCACTCCTTGCGTAAGCGCAAAAGATTTTTCTGCCACATCCTTGTGTACGTCCTTGCTTAAAGCCTCCTCGGTAAGGAAGACCTTGGCCTGACGGGTATTGGTGATAATCAGAATTTTTGAAATATCTCCGTTCCTCAGATACTCCTGTAGTTCAGAAGAGGTTGTTTTTTTGGTACTATTGAAATTTCCGCTGCCGAAAAATTGGAAACCGATAAGCAACATAGCAATTAAACCATAGATCCACCATGAGCTGAACTTTGGTTTTTTTGGACTTGTATTATTTTCTTTAGCCATTATTTTTTTTTACTTATTAAAACTACTTTCAATAGCGGTTACCTTCGCATCGCCCCATAGACCTTCTATGTCATAATATTCCCTGGTTTGCGTCTGGAAGACATGCACCACAACATTTACGTAGTCCATTAAGACCCACTCCGAATTGTCGGAACCTTCAACGTGCCAAGGCTTATCTTTTAAGCCCTTGCTTACAGTTTTTTGGATTGAGTTGACGATTGCATTTACATGCGTATTGGAAGTACCATCACAGATAATAAAGTAATCACATACAGTGTTCTCAATTTCTCTAAGATCGAGGATGTTTATATGGTTTCCTTTTACTTCTTCTATTCCGAATAAAATTGAAGTGATTAATTCATCTTGACTAACTTTACTATTCTGCATTCAAAAATTTTATATTTTACAAAGTTATTGTTTTTTTGTTTTTTTAGCTATTGTTTTTAACATAAGATTGTGCAAGAAAACAACTACTTACCTATGCAGATAATCAAACTTAATGCCACGGAATCCACAAATGCATACTTAAAGGAGTTATTGGCAGAGGTTGCACTGAAAGATTTTACGGTTGTAGTGGCCCATGAACAATCTAAAGGAAGGGGGCAGATGGGCACGGTATGGGAGTCGGAACCCGGTAAAAACCTGACTTTTAGCGTGTTGAAGAGGTTTGATGATTTTTTGGTATCCAATCAATTTATGATCAATGTATTGGTTTCTATGGCGCTATATGAGCATTTAAAGAGGCTTCATATACCTGATCTACGTGTTAAATGGCCAAACGACATTCTGTCAGGTCACCATAAGATTGCCGGTATCCTAATCGAAAATATCCTTTCTGGTGATAAAATTCAGTCTTCCGTCATAGGGATTGGACTAAATGTGAACCAAATCCACTTCAATAGACTGCCAAATGTTTCTTCCTTAAAACTGATTTTAGGTAAAAATTTGGACTTGGA
>JBFIGS010000306.1:0-3183 GCA_041602195.1 Sediminicola sp.
AAAGCAATCACTAGTGTAGAATAAATTATCCCCAATAGTCTGCCGTTCCAGAATTATTAGTGCCACTGAGTAAAAAGATTATAAGGAATGTACAAGTGAGCAAACGGAAGATGACAACAGTAGAAACAAGATTGTTGAACTTCTACAACATTGGAGGTATCCGTTTCCAGATCATTGCCGCCAATGATATCGTGATCCCTTCAAAAAATAACGCCATGGTTGCTGATGGCTGGGAGCTAGCCTTTGTGACCAGTTGGATGGAAAGTGAAAGTGGAAAAGATGACGGGCAGGGCATCTTTATTACCCGGTACATCTTCAAAAAACAATAATCCCTTTAATAAAAAAGCCCCACAGAACATGTGGGGCATTTTATATAGCATTCAACATAGATTATCCGTTGATGATCTTTTCTTGATGGTTGATAGATTCCTGGTGGATCGCCTTGAACATTTTTAGCACAAACTCCTCGCTCAATCCTCTAGATTCTCCTTCCAAGATCATTTTACCCAAAATCTCATTCCATCTGGTGGACTGAAGTACGGCAACGTTTCTTTCTTTTTTAAGAGCTCCAATACTATCTGAAGTCTTCATTCTTTTGCCCAATATATCCAACAACTGATTGTCAATTACATCTATTTGAGCCCTTAGGTTGCTTAGATCCTTGGTGAAATCTTCCTCTGAATCAGTTTCCTTTCTGATTTTAAGATCCCTCATAATTTGCTTTAAAACTGTTGGTGTTACTTGTTGTGCTGCATCACTCCATGCATTATCAGGATCAAAATGCGTTTCTATCATTAAACCATCGAAGTTTAGATCCAGGGCCGTTTGTGATACATCAAAAATCATGTCCCTCTTTCCTGTGATATGCGATGGATCGTTGATCAATGGCAAATCTGGAAATCTATTTTGAAATTCAATGGCCAATTGCCATTCTGGAATATTTCTGTATTTGGTCTTTTCATACGTGGAAAAACCTCTATGGATTGCTCCCAAGTTCTTAATATTGGCGGTATATAATCTTTCTATACCTCCCAACCATAGTGATAAATCTGGGTTGATAGGGTTCTTAACCAACACTATCTTATCTGTACCTTCCAAAGCATCGGCAATTTCCTGCATGATGAAGGGACTCACTGTTGAGCGCGCTCCTATCCAAAGCAAATCTACATCGTGCTCCAAAGCAAGGTCTACATGGGCCTTATTGGCTACTTCCGTTGCCGTTTTCATTCCCGTTTCTTCCTTAACTTTCTTCAACCATTTCAAACCAATGGCTCCAACACCTTCGAACATCCCGGGACGGGTTCTTGGTTTCCAAATCCCTGCGCGGAAATAGTTTACATCGCTATCCTTTAACTCATGTGCAATTTTTAATACTTGCTCTTCTGTCTCCGCACTACAAGGTCCTGCGATTACTAACGGATGGTCCAATTGCATATCGTCCAACCATGTTCTCATTTGTTTTGAATTTTCCATTTTATTGTATTCTAATTTTTATTTAGTGGTATTCCGTTCAATATTTCTTTTATTCTATTGGCACTGCTCATTTCATTGTAAATGCCTTCATAATCCTCTTCAACGATCATCTTTTTAAAGGCTTCCAAATTTTGGATATATTCTTCCAGGGTCTCTATGACATTTTCCTTGTTTTGCTTAAAAATTGGCGTCCACATTGCTGGAGAACTTTTTGCCAAACGCACGGTGCTTTCAAATCCACTGCCCGCCATGTCAAAAATATCACGCTCATTTTTTTCCTTTTCAATAACTGTCTTCCCCAACATAAATGAACTTATATGCGAAAGGTGGGAAACATATGCAATATGCTTGTCGTGAGCCTCTGGGTTCATATACCTAATTCTCATCCCTAATTTTTGGAAGATTTCCAACGCTCTTTCCTGTAATTTAAACGCCGTTTTTTCTACCTCGCATATAATATTGGTCTTTCCTATATACAGGCCATTGATGGCTGCTGAAGGTCCTGAAAATTCAGTTCCCGCAATAGGATGGCATGCCAGAAAGTTCCTTCTTTTGGGATGTTGGTCCAACGTACTACAAATTAACGATTTTGTAGACCCTGCGTCCAACACAACTGCATCGTCATTTACGACATCCAAAACTTTGGGAAGCACTGAAACCATCACATCTACGGGGATAGAAACAATTACCACATCCGCTATTGACAAATCTTGATATGTAGCACTATTATCTATCAAACCCAGTGATAATGCCTCTTCCAAATGGGTTTCATTGGTATCTATACCATATATTTTCGCCTCTGGATCAAAATTTTTGATATCCTTGGCCATGGAGCCACCAATTAAACCTACACCGATTATAAATACGTTCATCTCTTTAAAATCTACTTATTGCTTCCTTAATTTTATCTTCAGTAACACAAAGTGAAAACCTAATGTACCCTTCTCCATTACTTCCAAAAATGGTTCCCGGGGTAATAAAAATATTCTTGTCGTACAGCACCTCATCAATAAAGGCTTCTGCCGAGGCAATTCCTGCAGGTAACTTTGCCCAAACGAACATGCCCACTGCATTTTGCCCATCATAGGTACAGTTCAACTTATCTGCCAATTGAAAAACCAAATTTCTTCTGGAGGTATACACTTGCGTCAGTTTGTCAAACCAGGCATCACTGCTTTCAAGTGCTGCAATGGCCCCTTTTTGTATGCCATAGAACATACCGGAATCCATATTGCTCTTCACCTTTAAGACCTCATCGATATGTGCCTTGCTTCCCAATACCATTCCTACCCGCCATCCGGCCATATTAAAGGTCTTGCTCAAGGAATTTAGTTCCAATGCCACTTCCATGGCGCCCTCCACGCCTAGAATACTGATAGGGCTTTGGTTAAGCACAAAACTGTAGGGATTGTCATTGACCAAAAGAATATTGTTGCGTTTGGCAAAGGCCACGAGATCCTTTAGCTGATCCTCAGATGCCGTGGCACCCGTAGGCATATGTGGGTAACTGGTCCACATAATCTTCACCTTGGACAGATCTTCCTTTTCCAAAATTTCCAAATCGGGAAACCATCCATTTTTAGCCACCAAATCGTAAAATTTGGGAACGGCACCCACCAAATTGGTAACGGAAGAATAGGTAGGATATCCAGGGTTGGGAATCAAAACTTCATCCCCTGGGTTTAAAAATGCCATACTGATGTGCATAAT
>JBFIGS010000307.1:0-3171 GCA_041602195.1 Sediminicola sp.
AGACTGGAGAACCTGTCTATAATGCGATTGTTTGGCAGGACAAAAGAACCGCCGAATACTGCGATGAATTAAAGGAACAGGGCAAATCTGATCTTATCAGAAAAAAAACGGGCTTGGTCATTGATTCCTACTTTTCTGCAACCAAAGTGAAATGGATTTTGGACAACGTAGAAGGTGCCCGTAAAAGGGCCGATGAAGGAGATTTGATTATGGGGACCATAGATACGTGGTTAATATGGAAAATGACCTTGGGAGAAAAGCATATCACAGATGTCACCAATGCCTCTAGAACCCTTATTTTCAACATCAATACCATGTCATGGGATGAAGAATTATTAGCGCTTTTTAATATTCCAAAGAGTATGCTTCCGGAAGTTAAACAGTCCAGTGAGCTTTACGGACATACCTCTGGAACCATCATAGCAAGCAAAATACCCATTGCCGGAATTGCAGGAGATCAGCAAGCAGCCTTATTTGGCCAAATGTGCACCAAACCTGGGATGGTTAAAAATACCTATGGCACCGGTTGTTTTATGCTCATGAATATTGGAGAGAAACCAATAGTTTCCAAGAATAATTTATTGACCACGGTTGCCTGGAAAATAAATGGAAAAACTACC
The DNA here is from genome assembly GCA_041602195.1 of Sediminicola sp. GTDB lineage: Bacteria > Bacteroidota > Bacteroidia > Flavobacteriales > Flavobacteriaceae > Sediminicola. Next base: position 621 of record JBFIGS010000307.1, read on the forward strand.
TACGCCTTTGAAGGAAGTGTCTTTATTGCTGGTGCTGTAGTACAATGGCTAAGGGACGGATTGAAAATCATAAAGACGTCCTCCGATGTTGAAAAACTTGCTGGTTCTGTCAGTGATACTGAAGGAGTATATTTTGTGCCAGCCTTTGCTGGGTTAGGTGCCCCATACTGGAACCAAAAAGCACAAGGAACAATTTTTGGGATCACTAGAGGAACTACAGATGCCCATATTGCTAGAGCTTCCATTGAGTCAATAGCCTATCAAACTATGGATATATTAAAAGCTATGGAAGCTGATGCAGAACTGACCATTAAAGAATTACGGGTCGATGGCGGGGCAACCGTTAACAATACCCTAATGCAATTTCAATCAGATGTTTTAAATACCACTACCGTAAGGCCCAAAGTAATAGAGACTACGGTTATGGGCGCCGCCTACTTGGCCGGTTTGGCTGTTGGATACTGGGATAGTCTTGAGGAAATACAAGAAATCTGGCAAACCGATGTACACTTTAAGCCTACCGCAGAACGCGAAGGAATAGATAAAGGAATTAAAGGATGGTACAAGGCCATCGCCGCCTTACAATTTTGGGCAAAATAATCTCACTAATCAAACCATCTAAATTATGACACCTTTTATAGCAGAAATTATTGGCACAGGCCTACTCATTTTATTGGGTGGAGGCGTCGTCGCCAATGTAGTATTGAACAAAACAGCTGGTAATAATAGTGGCTGGATAGTAATTACCACTGGCTGGGCCCTTGCGGTATACATTGGGGTGGTTGTTTCAGCACCTTACAGCGGAGCTCATTTAAACCCCGCAGTGAGTATAGGTTTGGCTTTTGCGGGTAAATTTGACTGGGAATTGGTCCCCCTATTTATTCTCGCACAATTTATTGGTGCCATGATAGGTTCTTTTCTGGTATGGGCCGTTTATAGAAATCATTTTAGCGCTACCGACAATGGGGACGCCAAAAAAGCAGTTTTCTGTACCTCTCCGGCAATTAGACATTATCCAACGAATCTGATAAGTGAGATTGTAGGGACTTTTGTATTGATATTCACAATTTTGTATTTCACTGATGCTTCAATAACAGACTCCGAAACCGCCGTAGGCCTGGGCTCAGTGGGAGCAATTCCCGTGGCATTTCTAGTGTGGGCGATCGGACTTTCGTTAGGTGGTACCACGGGATATGCCATTAATCCGGCAAGGGACTTAGGCCCTAGAATTGTTCATGCCCTCTTACCCATCAAAAATAAGAACGGCAATGATTGGGGTTATGCCTGGATCCCTGTATTAGGACCAATAGTGGGCGCATCATTGGCGGCACTTCTTTCAATAATTCTTAACCAATCAATTTTATGAGACCACATCCACTAGTAAACAAACACAGCATCCTTTTAATCTTTTTTACAACTTTATTCATAAGCACCGGTCCTGTTGTATTTGGACAGGATACCGATGAATTTATTTATGGGGATGCCCTTCCAGACGCACCGGAATTAGCGGTGAGGGGTGAATATATTGTTGGGGTACGTACCCTAGATTTCGTTAACCCCAAACAAATAGATATTCTCAATGCAAAAGAGGGAATTGCTCCCTTATACGATCGACCTTTAAAAATTGAAGTGTGGTATCCAGCTATGCTTGATGGAAATACTCCCGAAGTTGTTGTATATGATCAAGTAATGGGATCATCAAATGATGAAAAGAGACCTTTGATCCCTTTTACCTTTAAAGGCAGGGCTGCCAAAGACGCTTCCCCTCTCTCCAAAGACGACCCTTTCCCACTGGTCATAGTATCCCATGGGTATTTAGGTTCTAGGTTACTTCTCACCTATTTAACCGAAAACCTGGCCTCAAAGGGTTATATCGTGGTAGCCATAGATCACACGGATTCTACGTTTAAAGATGCTGGCGGTTTTCAAAGCACATTATTGAACAGACCTAAGGATATTTTGTTTACGCTAAACAAAATTGACGAACTCAACAAACCAAAATCGGGTAATTTCCTATCTGGATTAATTGATGTGAACAATACAGCTATTATTGGATATTCCATGGGTGGTTACGGTGTTTTAAATGTCGCTGGAGCAGGATATAGCGAACAATTAAAGACTTTTTTCGGAACCATGACAGGTGGCAATACTGCCATTACAAGTCTTGTTTCCAATGACCCGGAATTCGTTGGCGGCAATGATCCTAGGATAAAGGCAGTTGTTGCCTTTGCACCTTGGGGCATGGAAAGAGGTGTATGGGACTTAGAGGGTCTCAAGGGCCTAAAAACCCCTACTTTTTTTATTGCTGGTGATCAAGATGACATTTCCGGCTATGAAAAGGGAATTAAGGCCATTTATAGCGGCAGTGTCAATGCAGATAGATATTTACTCACCTATGCCAATGCCAGACATAATGTAGCGCCCAACCCACCTCCGGTAGAATCTTTACAAGAGGGGCTGCACATAGATGAATATTACCGTTATGCCGAACCTTCGTGGGATTCCCGACGAATGAACAATATAAACCAACACTTTGTTACCGCGTTCATTG
>JBFIGS010000308.1:0-3169 GCA_041602195.1 Sediminicola sp.
AGATTGAAGACCCTGAGGAGTTGAATGAATTTGTAGTAAAATCAGAAAATGGGAATGCCGTTTATTTAAAGGATATTGCCCAGGTCACCTTTTCTGAAGAGGAAAAGACCACCTTTGCCCGTGAGTTTGGCGAAAGTGTGGTGATGTTGGACATAAAGAAAAGGGCCGGCAAGAACATGATTGAAGCCTCGGATAAGATTAAGGCAATGGTCAAAGATGCCAAAGCCAACTACTACCCTACTGATTTAGGGATTTCTATAGCAAATGATTCTTCTGGCAGGACCCTAAATCAAGTGGACGACTTGGTGAACAACATTATTTTCGGAATTATTTTGGTGGTTACCGTGCTGATGTTCTTTCTAGGATTTAGAAACGCACTCTTTGTAGGTTTCGCCATACCCATGTCCATGTTCATGTCGTTTATGATCCTGTCATGGCTGGGATACACCTTAAATACCATGATCCTTTTTGGAATGATCATGGGCTTGGGGATGCTCGTGGATAACGGAATTGTGGTGGTAGAAAATGTATACCGACTCATGGATGAAGGAATGCCAAGGATCGAAGCCGCTAAAAAAGGAATAGGGGAAATTGCCTTCCCAATTATTATTTCAACGGCCACCACGGTTGCCGCTTTTGTACCCTTGGGGTTATGGCCCGGAATCTTCGGACAGTTCATGATCTATTTCCCGATCACCCTCTCGGTGGTGCTTGGATCTTCACTTTTTGTGGCCATATTTATGAATTCCATGTTGGTCTCAAATTTCATGGATACTGGGGAAAAGGAACTGACTGTTAAACAATTGATACGACTGAGCATTATCATGGGGGGACTTGGAATCTTCATCCTGATATTTGGCGGAACTGTCAGAGGTTTAGGTAGTGTTTTAATCCTTACGGCGGCCATGTTCTGGATCTACAAATACTTCCTAAAAAGATGGGCTATCAATTTTCAAAAAAATACCATGGTTCGTTTTGAAAATTGGTATGAAAGACGATTGATGCATGCCCTGAGGGGAAATAATGTGTATTGGTATTTCGGGGGAACGGTGGCGATGCTTATAGGTGCCTTTATGCTCTTTGGAGTCTCCATTAGCACCCAGAGAACTAAAATAGAATTTTTCCCGGATACCATTCCCAATGAGATTTATGTTTATATAGAATACCCCCAGGGAACTTCCATTGAAAAGACCAATGAACTGACCCATGATATTGAAAAAAGAGTATACGCGATCATCAATAGTGATAAATATACCGATGCCAAAGGTGAAAACAACTACTTGGTTGAATCAGCAGTATCACAGGTAGGAGAAGGTGCCGGGAACCCACAGACTGATGGAGGCTCTGCAGCAGAAATGCCCCATCGAGGTAAGCTTACAGTCTCTATGCGGGAGTTTAAATACAGGAATGGATTGGACACAGAGGAGCTCAGGAAAAATATTCAGGAATCTCTTAAGGGCATCTATCCAGGGGTTGCAATTTCCATTGAGAAGGACGCAGCAGGTCCTCCGGCCGGTTACCCCATAAACATTGAATTACAGGGGAAAGATTATGATGAGTTGATCAATACTGCAGAGGATATGCGCAATTTCATCAATACCAAAAATATTGCTGGGATTGAGGAATTGAAGATCGATGTAAATAAAGGAAAACCTTCCATGCAGGTGGTTGTCGACAGACAGAAAGCTGGGGAATTGGGGGTAGCAGTAGGACAGGTTGGGAATCAGCTAAGAAGATCCCTTTTTGGTGAAAAAGCGGGGATCTACAAAAAGGATGGAGAGGACTACAATATTAACGTTAGGTTTAATGAGCAGAACAGATACGATAAAAGTGCCCTGTTTAACCAAAACATTATTTTTAGGGATCCAGCAAACGGACAGATCAAAGAAATTCCTGTTTCCGCGGTAGCTTCCCAAAGAAATACTTCTTCCTTTAGTGCCATTAAACACAGGGACAATGAAAGAGTGGTTACCGTTTATTCCGGATTAAAGCCGGGGTTTACCGATGCCGCAGCCATTGTAACTGAAATACAAAAGGAAATGGAGAGCTATAAGACCTTGCCACAAGATGTTCATATAGATTATACCGGACAGATTGAGGAACAGAACAAGCAAATGCAGTTTTTGGTCGGAGCCTTCTTTACCGGTCTGGGGCTGATTATGCTCATTTTGATATTTCAATTTGGCGGAATTTCCAAACCTTCGATTATCATGATTGCCATCTTCTTAAGTTTTATTGGCGTTTTTGGCGGACTTATCATAACCGGAAAACCGTTTGTTATTATGATGACCATGATGGGAATTATTTCCTTGGCCGGTATTGTGGTAAACAATGGAGTGGTGTTATTGGACTATACCCAAATCCTTATAGATCGAAAAAAGCTAAAGTTGGAAATGGATGATAGAGACCTTTTGACCAGGGATGATGCCAGGGAATCTATTATAAAAGGAGGAAAGGCAAGATTGCGTCCGGTACTCCTAACGGCTATTACTACGGTTTTGGGACTAATCCCATTGGCTATAGGACTGAATATAGATTTCTTTTCCTTGTTTTCGGAATTTGATCCTAACATATATATTGGTGGTGACAATGTTATTTTCTGGGGGCCTTTGGCATGGACGGTGATCTATGGTTTAATTGTAGCCACCTTCCTTACTTTGATTATTGTTCCCGTACTGTTCTTTATAACCTACAGGTTCAAAATAAAACTCAGGGGTATACGTAAAAATTAACCGTAAAATATTAAAGGATTAAAGTATAGGGCAATACCATCTTAGAAAGATGTATTGCCCTATTTTTTTATATCAATGTTTAAAACAATTCCATAGAAACTAAAAAGGCCCGATATGGACATCGGGCCTAATAGGTTAGGGTTGGTATTTGTATTGTTAGCTAGTTCACCACTAAGTTTACTCCTGACTTCCCTTTTCATTGGAGCCTAAGGCTAAGTTAACTCCCATTTCCTTAAACATTCACCATAACTGCTGTAGTAAAGTTTATACCTAGCATGATATAAAGTAAACCACAAACTCAATTGCCTACTAAATTTACAAAATAATACTTTTCATGCAACACTTAGAGAACCATTAGTTTGCGCTAAGATAATACTGAAACTACCTAAACCAATATTAATAAAAGGGACCTCGACCAAAAAAATCAATGAAGCTAA
>JBFIGS010000309.1:0-3085 GCA_041602195.1 Sediminicola sp.
GGCATGGAAAGAGGTGTATGGGACTTAGAGGGTCTCAAGGGCCTAAAAACTCCCACTTTTTTTATTGCTGGTGATCAAGATGACATTTCTGGCTATGAAAAGGGAATTAAAGCCATTTTCAGCGGCAGTGTCAATGCAGAGAGATATTTACTGACCTATGCCAATGCCAGACATAATGTGGCGCCCAACCCACCTCCAGTAGAATCTTTGCAAGCGGGACTGCACATAGATGAATATTACCGTTATGCCGAACCTTCGTGGGATTCCCGACGAATGAATAATATAAACCAACACTTTGTTACCGCATTTATAGGGCTACATTTAAAAGCTAAAAAGGATTACGCAAAATATTTGAATCTTCAAGAGAATTCCAATGGGCAAGATTGGTTCGGGTTCGTACCAAGATCATCAACGGGAATGGAGCTTTTACACACGATGCCTGGGGAATAATTTATTGTGTAAAGTTAAGTAAACAAAGAGCTCTAACTACTTAGTTCGGAGCCCTTTTCGTATTTTAATAAAATGATATGTTACATAAATCATAAATTCTTATAATACGTTAAAATCCATATCGATTAAACATCGATTCTCCATATCAATTTGATACTTTTGCCGTAGTTATGATATTTCAAAAAGAACTTATATTTCCGGAAATAGCCCATGTGCTATACGATTATTTTATTTCGATTGGTTTTTCAGAAACCGCGGCGAAGTATTTTAATATGTTAGGCCTGCTTTTGGGGATGCTTCTAATTATTAGCATCTTGGATTTTATCATGAGAAAAATCTTAATACAAGCTTTTACTACATTTGCCAAAAAGACGACTACAACTTTTGATGATTATTTGGTGATCAACAAAGTGCCAAGAAACGTTGCCCATATTGTTCCCCTATTCATTGCTTTGGAATTTATACCCACTGTTTTAATCGATTTTAAGTATGCGGACAGTATAGCAGAAAAAGGACTTCATGTATTTAGCATCATATTGACCCTATGGATCGTTCGCAGTTTATTGAACACCCTAAAGAGCTATTTTAAGACCTTGCCCCACCTCAGGGACAAACCCATAGATAGTTATATTCAGGTGTTTATGATCTTTGCGTGGATTATAGGCATAGCCTCTGCCCTGGCTATTGTTACCGGATTTGAGTTTATTAAATTCATTACCACCCTTGGGGCGGCTTCTGCAGTGATTATCCTAATATTTAAGGATACTATTTTAGGATTTGTTGCCAGTATTCAAGTTTCCATTAATGATATGGTCCGCATTGGGGATTGGATCACCTTTGAGAAATATGGGGCAGACGGTGATGTTACCGAAATTAATTTAGCTACCGTTAAGGTTCTAAATTTTGATTACACAACCACTACCATCCCTACCTATGCCTTAATTTCAGATTCTTTCAAAAACTGGAGGAGTATGGTAAACTCAGATGGAAGAAGGATTAAAAGGGCGCTGATTATCAAACAAAAGAGCATCAAGTATCTCACAAAGGAAGATATTGAAAGACTTAAGGGCATAGGCCTTATAACAGCTTACTTGGAAAGAAGGGAAAATGATATAGAAACCTATAATACCACTAATAATATCAACAAGGAATTGGCAATTAATGGAAGAAATTTGACCAATATTGGTGTTTTTAGAAAATATGTGGAGAGTTATGTTGCCAGTCACTCGGGCATCAATAAAAATATGATGCTTATGGCCAGACACCTTGCTCCTACCTCCCAAGGAATTCCGTTAGAGGTATATGCCTTTAGCAGCGATAGGAGATGGGAAAACTATGAGTACATTATGGCAGATATTTTTGACCACCTTTTGGCCGCCATCCCTTATTTTGATTTGGAACTATTTGAACTCCCGGATAATTCTGTGCCCCCTGTTCCTGTGTCATCTTAACATTGCCCTCTTAATAATCTTATATTCTTGTTAAAGCCCTTTATTTAATAGGCCCTGTCAATTATCTTTACCCAAAAAAATTGCAGCTGTCAAAGTAGCCTTTAATTACTATCAATATTGTTTTTAAGGAATTCCTTTTTGGCGGCATTATTACATTTGGCTTATGCAACAAATAGAAAAGATTGAAAAAGAAATCGATGGTTTAAGACAAAAATTGGCCACCCATCAATTGTATGCGAAATTATCGGAAGTTGATGATATTAGGGTATTCATGCAGCATCATGTATTTGCTGTTTGGGATTTCATGTCCTTGCTCAAGGCCCTACAAATAAATTTGACCTGCACGAGCGTTCCATGGATCCCTAGATCTAATGCAACATTGGCAAGATTTATCAATGAAATTGTACATGGGGAAGAAAGCGATATTGACGAATTAGGGGAGCCAAAAAGTCATTTTGACATGTATTTGGATGCCATGGATCAAATTAAGGCGGACACTACCAAAATTAATCATTTCATAAGGCTGATAAATGAAAAAAATGAGGTTAAAAAGGCCTGTGACATTATTAACTTGGAGAGTGGGGTTCGGGAATTTGTGGAGTTCACCTTTAAAATTATCTCAACAGATAAGCCACATTTGATCGCTTCGGCCTTTACGTTTGGTAGGGAAGATTTGATTCCTGATATGTTTATTGAAATTATAAAGAATGAAGAAAAGGGTGATGCCTCCAAATCCTACAGCAAACTTTCTTATTACCTAAAAAGGCATATAGAAATAGATGGTGATGAGCACGGTCCCCTTTCCCTGAAAATGGTTTCGGAATTATGTGGTGAGGACCAAACTAAATGGGACGAGTGTCTTGTGGTTGCCAAACAAGCTTTGGAACAAAGAATAAAATTATGGGATTTCATTACAAGACAAATTGAATCCAAAAAAATGGAATTGCAAAATTAATTGCATTAATCTTCTTGGGGCGCGAAGCCAGGGTAAGGATTAAATAAAAATTAGAACATGAAAGATTTAAGGACAACAAATATATTATTACTGGTCATAGTAGTGCCCTTGGTTTTTTATTTGCTCAAAATATTGTCATTTATTTTTATACCGCTGGTGTCCTCTATGTTCATTGCCTTGCTCTTTTTACCATTGATGAGAGGCATGAACAAAAAAAGAATTCCAAAAC
>JBFIGS010000310.1:0-3078 GCA_041602195.1 Sediminicola sp.
ATTGTTGCGATCCATGTCATAGGTAATCCCCGTCTTAGGGTTAAAGAAATTAAAACTATCATCCACCAACCCGGTATCCTCCCCATTGGCCGTATAGGACACCCTTCTATATTGTAGATCCCCATAAAGGCTCCATCTGTCGTTCAGAGCATAATTGACTTTTGAAAAGAAGTTAAAATCGGTTTTTACTGAAGTATCGTCGTAATAGCGGTCCCTATATTCGCTATCTCCAGTGAAACGGGCCCAAATGATTTCTCCAAAATGATCCCCTTCGTATTTGTTCCAACCCCCACCAAGAATCAAATTGATGTTCTCATTTGTATAATTGGCCGAAAATGTAGTGCCATAAAAATCATTATCCAACCAACGCCTTCTAATGAGGTCAGTGGTATCCACCAAATCACCATTTACTGTTATGGGCTCAAAACCATAATCGGAAAAATTCTCATCCTCCTTAAACTGTTCAAAATAGCCCCTGCCCCGAGTGTAGTGCAGACCGATATTCGTATTCCAATGTTCCGATACTTGTTCGTTCCAGAGCAATTGAACATGGTCTTGTTTATAATTATCCACTTCATTCTCATAGAACTGGGTGTTTCCGTTTTCATCGGTATAGATCCCCGCAAAATTAAAGGTCCTGTCCGCTTCCAAGGTACCCTTATCTATGCCGTACCATGACTGATAGGTGATTTCATGGCCTCCAAAGAGGAGGGCTTTTATCAAGGTGTTATCATCCTTGTAGGCCCCTTGCAAAAAATAAGACTCCAATTTGGATGAGGCCCTATCCACATAACCATCTGAAGTAATCCTGGACAGACGCCCAGAAACTTCCACATAATCATTGAGAAGGCCTGTACTGAATTTGAGGTTGTTCCTCAGCGTACCAAAACTCCCTGCAGAAGAAGAGATTTGTGCATAACCTTCTTCACTAATGGCATCAGTAAGTAAATTTAAACTGGCACCAAAGGCTCCTGCCCCATTAGTAGAGGTCCCTACCCCACGCTGCAATTGTAAGCTTTCCGTTGATGAGGCAAAATCTGGCATATTCACCCAGAAGGTGCCGTGTGATTCCGAATCGTTGTAGGGAATCCCGTTGATGGTTACGTTCACCCTTGTGGCATCACTTCCACGGACGCGAATACCGGTGTATCCCACCCCGGCGCCGGCATCGGATGTGGTGACTACCGATGGCAAAAAGTTCATGAGAATAGGAATGTCCTGTCCCAAATTTCTAGGTTTGATCTGCTCCTTAGTGAGATTGGAAAAGGTGACTGGTGATTCTTTGGTCACTCGAACGGCAGATACAAAGACCTCGTCCAAAGTGATTTTTTTACCCTCCAAAGAATCGATGGGTTTTTCTTGGCCGAAGACCGACAGGGCGGCACCAAACACGGCAACTGTTGTGAATAAAGTTTTCATTCGTAATAATTAGTTACGAATAAAAGGGGCTGTTATTCTTGTTAAAATTTGATTTTTGTTCAAATCGATCACATTTCTGAGTCGAAAATAAACATTGGAAATTCCAAATAGCGATTTTCGCATCCCTTGGCAGCATTACCCGCCCAGGTTCCTTGGGTATAATCTCAGCCTGCCGAAACAAGCACCCCTTTGAGATGGGGCAAATTTACATGCAGACATTCATATATCATAATAAAAAACCATATTTTAATACTTTATTACAAAATCCTACCAAGGCGTTAAATACGTATATTCTTGTAATAGATCTGGTCACCAAAGCAAATGAATAAATCCAAAAATAAGTTCACGCTTAAAATCATGTTCAGTTACCTATTTCTAGGTGTTCTGGCAGTGGTATCGGCTTATTTCATTTTCTCAGAAGTAAGGACCTATGTTTTCTACCAAACTTCCAATAATAACGACAATAAATTAGTAAAGACCGGTTCTTTGCTCACTGAACTATACGAAGCCGAAGGCCTCTCCAAAATAGCATTACAGAAAAAGACCCAGGCCTCCTTTAGGGCTTATACCCAAAAAATTGATTCCATTTACACCGTAATAGATTCCATCAAGGGACTGACCAGCAGCGATAACCAAAAAGAAATGCTCAACAGTGTTCAGTTTCTACTTCAGAAAAAAGTGGGAAACAGTAAGGAACTGTTGAAATTAAAAATTAAAAATGAAGCCAATAGCTCTATTGACAATGCTTTAAAGGAATTCAATAAAATTGAGGAATCTATGGGGAAAATATCTCCACAAAGTTTAAACCCCAATTACGCGGATCTTCCACCGGACGCCAAAATTGCGGTAAAAAAATGGGCCGATTATCTAAGTGAAAATGTCCCTAAAGATTCAAAAAACATACCTGAAGGCGATAGGGTGGACTCACTCCTAACAGCCTCCAGATCATTATTGGACGAGGCAAAACAGAGCAATACCAAAATCCTTAGGACCGTAGCCCAAAAGGAGCAAGAACTCAGCAGAAATGACTTGGAAATCTCCCAACAATTGCGCGGCATTATTGCAGCATTTGAACAGGAGTTATTGACCAAAACCTATAACGAGAACATGATTAAGCAGGCTGCCCTAACCAAAAGCATCAGGCTTGCTGGGTTTGCGGCATTATTGGGTTTTGCTATTGTAGCCCTGTTCACTTTTTTGATCAGCAAAGATTATTGGAAAGTTCAATTGTTCAGGCAGCAGTTGGAAAAGGAGAAGAAATTTTCCGAATCCATTTTAAAAAGTAGGGAACAACTTATATCCACGGTGAGCCATGATCTAAGAACACCGCTGAATACAATTGCCGGATATTCCGAATTAATGGAGAACGAAGGTCTCACCAGGCAACAGTCCTCCTATCTGAAAAATATAAAATCTGCTTCTGCGTATGTGGACAGCCTTGTCAATGACCTTTTGGATTTTTCCAAATTGGAAGCTGGGAAGATCCTAGTTGACAAAAAAGCGTTTATACTCTCTGACCTGATCATCGAGACTGCGGAGAACCTAAAGGAACTCAATTCCAAAAAGCCCATCGATCTTATCCTGGATATAGACCAGCGTTTGGAAAATCCTGTACTGAGCGATCCCTTTCGGATACGGCAAATCTTGACCAACCTGATC